>PHEG01000123.1 GCA_002842835.1 Alphaproteobacteria bacterium HGW-Alphaproteobacteria-2
GTCTACGATCGCACGCATCCGAGGGCGCATTCGAGCGCCTGAGACACGCGCGGCGGCATTTTCTCAGGCCACGATCGGCTGCGCGAGGATCCAGAGGCTCAGCACCGTCAGCCCGATCATGGCGACGGTCATCGGGACGAGCGCCTTCAGTGCCTGTCGACGCGTCGCGAAGAACCTCAGGGCGAGCCGATGTGCGAGCACGACGGACAACGCATGCCCGGCAACCAGCGCGGTGACAGCGACCCACCAGACCTGTTCGGCGCCGATCACCCCGATGTCGATCACCCGGTTGGCCCCGCCGAACAGGTTCCAGCCGAGCCCGAACGGATCGGAGGCCGCAGGTATCGCAAGCTGGCCGGCAATCGCGAGGTAAGAGATGTAATGGGAGAGGTGGTAGGCGACCGCGATGGGCAGCAACGCGCCCGCCATGACTGCGGCCACCTCCGCCGTGCGAAACTCGCCACCGGCGGCGGCGCGCATCAGCAAGGCGATCGCAAAATAGAACCCCAGGAACGCCGCGACGGTGCCGAAGAGCCCGATGCTGCGGATGAGTTTCATCAGATCGACGCCGGCGTCGCGCAGCACCAGAAGGCCGCCCCGCAACGTCTGGGACTGGCTGATCGCATCAAGAAGACCGGCCCAGAGCGGCGTCTCGGACAGACCGTCGAACAGCACCATGCTGATCAGGAAGATTACCAGAGTGGTCTCCCCGGCACGGTCGCGGGGCGCGTCAAGCAAACCCTCGGCGGGCGGGCGCAGCCTCAGAACGGCTTTCTCGCGAAGTTCGACAGGCGCCATGCGTGCGAGAAGGGCGAAGATGCGTGACAGCGGGTCGGCGGTCTCGAACCACCGACAGCCGTATCGCGCGGCGCCTGCCAACGTGACGAGACAATAAAGCCCTATCAGCGCCGCCAGGGCCGCGGGCCATTCCGAGAGATCCGACACCAGTTCGAGCCAGGCAATGGCCAGCAGGCCCGCCGGCGCCAGCCAGCCGGCTGCGGCGGGAAGCACTGCGAGCTGCCCGGGAGAGCCGCGGAGACGGTCGAGCCCCGCATGCAGGCTCCGCAAGGGATCTGCCAGGTGCCACAGCCCGATGACCAGCGCCGAGAACAGCAGGAAGCCGACCCACCACAGAACCCAGACGGCAATCGTCGCGAAATTGTGGGTGGCGTTCTGCGGCCCGAAGAATCCGGTCGTCAGAACGAGGAGAAGAACGCCAATTCCAACGGCCCGGAGCGTCAGGTGGCCGGCGCGCATCGCGAAACGTGGCAACCGCAGATCGACACCGATGGTCCGCGCGGACTCTCGTTTCAGAAGAATCCCGGCCCCAAGAAAGGAGAGCGCAACCGCAGCGGCGGCGGCGGCGAGGAACGCGCCCAGGGGAATAGGCAAATCATAACGCGCGCCGAAAGCATGCGCCTCGGCGGCGGCGGGCGTCAGCAGCGCGACGGTTGTCAGAACGTGCGCGCACGGTGCGCGCACCATCACTGGTCGGGCCTTCTGCGGATCTCGATGAAGCCTACCGGCTGTGAGCCGCGCCCCAGCAGATCGCTCTCGCCATGGGTCTCGATGGGGAAGCGACCTGTGTGCTCTGCGTTAAAGACAAAGAGCGCCGACACCCCCGGTGCGGCCCGGGCGGTCAGGTCGTAGCCGTGCAGATGCATCTCGATGGAGCGCGAGGAATGGATGGTGACCCGGTAGGTCCGACCCTGCGTCAGGACCAGGACCGGCGCTTCGCCCGATACGAGCACGAGATCGACGTTCTCGCTCGCGGTGCTGGCCTCTTCCGCGTGGTGGCCTTCGCCATTGCTGTCATGAGCCCATGCAACTCCGACCGGACAGAGCACCGCAACAAGCAGCGCCACGACCCGGACAGACGTTTCCCGGCGCAAGACCGGGCGGGCGAGACATGCGTCTCGCGCGCCCGGCACGGCCCGTTCAATGCCCGGCAAAAGCATTCCACTCCGGTAGCAATACCAGCGAGTTGGGATTGTAACCGGCCTCCTTCAGGGCATCCATCGAGGCGAGCACGGTGCCGGCCTCCAGATCGACCACTGTCACCGACCCGTCGCTCATGTCCGGCAGGTTCAGAAGCGAGTTCTGCACGAAGCCGAGCGAGAAGTCCTTGGTGAAGCCGACGTGGTGCGCGCCGCCGGCAGCCGGGACGCTGTGCAGGAGCGTTGGAGCCAGCACGTCCTGCGAGACGTCGAAGATATGCAGATGGCCCGGCACGGCGGTCGTCACGAACATCCGGTCGCCCGCATCGTTGAAATAGATCTCCAGCGGCACACCCGCCCCGACGGTCTGGAAGTCGAACACCTGCTGCGGTGAGAACTCCTCCGTCGCGGGATCCCAGACAAGCGCCCAGAGAGAATGGCCGAACATGTTGGTGACGATCGCTGTCGGCGTTTCGGTGCCCGGCGCGAACAGGATCTCGACCGGCGCAACGCCGGATGGCGATGGCGCGTCGGACATCTTGATCTCGCCCAACAGTTCCAGCGTGCTGGCCCGCACGACAGAGACGGTCTCGGCGGGTTTCTGCAAGTCCGGAGTGATCGTGCTGGTCACGAGTATCCGGTCGATGCCGGAATGCACCGCGAGCCCGTGCGGGTTGGTTCCGGGAAGGTCGATCACTCCCGTCACCTCGTCGGTCGCGACGCTGCCGACGATCACGTTGCCCGAGGCCATGCAGGTCAGGTACCAGGTCTCGTTCGCCTCGTCGAAGATCACGTCCTCGCCCATCGTGCAGCCCGGCGCGTCGATCGTTCGCAGGCGGTAGGGATTCTGTGTCATGTCCAGAACCTGCAGCACGGGTTGCGCGAGCGCGGCGACATAGGCCTTGGTCATGCTGCGGTCGTAGAAGATGTGGTGCGCCACGGTTGCCGGGTCGATCGGGATCTCGGCGAGCGTGCTGCCGAAGCCGGGGCTTTCCGGATCGACGTTGACGATCGCGATCGCTTCACGCCTCGGGGTGTCTCCCGACAATTTCAGGCTGCGGAGCTGGTCATCCGGTTTTGTCTCGTAATTGAGCATCGCGAGGATTTCGGACGCCGCAGGATGGGCAGAAATGACCAGGCTCGCCGCAGCGACGGCGGCACAAATACAGGCTTTCATGTTTTCCCCCTCGCGCTGGATGAGCGCATGCAAGCCCGCTTTCGGGCTGCGACGAAGTGTCGCATGAATACCATGAAATCACAAGAGCGTGAAGACGCGGGCCGGCCACCCGCCGACACCCGGAGACGGGAACTCCTTGCGATCATGATGCATTGCCGCAAGGGGCCGCTCCGATTGCGCTTGCACCCTGTTTGCGTCATGACAGACCAATGACAGACCGGCTGCGCGCGCTATCCGTTCATCTGCTCACCGCAACCGGTGCCGTCTTTGCGATGCTGGCACTGCTTGCCGCCGTGCAGCACGACTGGAGCATGATGTTCGTCTGGCTCGTCGTCGCCTTCGCGGTCGATGGCATCGACGGTCCTCTGGCACGGCGCTACCACGTCAAGACACATGCACCGGAATACGACGGCGAGTTGCTCGACCTGATCATCGATTATCTGACCTATGTCTTCATCCCTGCCTACGCACTTTTCGGCAGCGGCCTGCTGCCGGGCTGGACGGGCTGGATCTGCATCATCGTCATCACCTTCACATCGGCGCTCTATTTCGCCGATACGCGGATGAAGTCGCCCAACAACAGCTTCTCGGGCTTTCCCGCCTGCTGGAACATGGCGGTCCTGGTGTTCTTTGCGCTGGAACCCGACTTCTGGGTAATCCTCGGGGTAGTGATCGCGCTTGCCGCTGCGATGTTCACGCGGCTCGAATTCGTGCATCCGTTCCGCACCGAGCGCTGGCGTCCGCTAACGCTGCCCATCGCCATGGCCTGGACGGTCTTCGCCGGGCTGGCGGCCTGGCAGCAGTTCGAGCCGGGGCCGGTGGTGCTGGCCGGGCTGACCGTGACCAGCCTCTATCTGGCGCTTGCGGGCATCGTGCAGCAGGTCATTCCGCAGCGTGCGGCGCGTTGAAACCCGCCTCGGACATCAGGCGGTCGGAAGCGGTTTCCACCTCACGCTCCAGCCGCGCCATGAACTCGCCCTGCGCAAGGCCCGGGGGGATTGGTGGCAGGAACTCGACCACCGCGAGACCTGGTTTGCGGTGGATGCCTCGGCGTGGCCAGAAGACACCCACATTGGTGGCAGCGGGCACGCAGGTCTGGCCGAGTTGCTCGTAGAGCACGGCCGGGCCGATCTTGTAGGGCCGCTGCACGCCGGGTGCCACGCGGGTGCCCTGCGGGTAGATCACCAGTTGCCCGGGACCGGCGGGGTTCTTCGCCACGCCGTCGGCCATCTGCTTGATCGCCTGCCCGCGTCTGCCCCGATCCACGGGCACGCAGCCGATGCGCAGCGCATACCAGCCGAGGATGGGCGCCCAGATCAGTT
>PHEG01000124.1 GCA_002842835.1 Alphaproteobacteria bacterium HGW-Alphaproteobacteria-2
GAGGACGGCAGCACGCGGGTGCTCATCGACGCGAGCCCGGACATGCGCCAGCAACTTCTCGATGCAGGCGTGGGGCATCTCGATGCGGTGGTCTTCACCCATCAGCACGCCGATCACACGCACGGACTCGACGACCTGCGCATGATCGTCTTCAACCGCCGCGCGCGGCTGCCGGTCTGGGCCGACGGGCCGACGCAGGACGCGCTGCTGAACCGCTTCGGCTATGCCTTCGTGCAACCGCCCGGCAGCGCCTACCCGCCCATCCTGGATCTCAACACCATCGACGGGCCGGTGACGGTCGAAGCGGCGGGCGGTGCGGTGACGCTGCACCCGTTCGAGGTGCGCCATGGCAACATCGACTCGCTCGGCTTCCGTATCCACGATCTGGCCTATCTGCCCGATGTCTCCGAGATGACCCCAGATGCCTGGGAGGCGGTCACCGGCATTGATTGCTGGGTGGTGGACGCGCTGCGCCGCCGCCCGCACCCCACGCACGCCCACCTCGACCGCACGCTGGAATGGATCGCGCGGGCTTCGCCGCGGCGCGCGGTACTGACCAACATGCATGTCGATCTCGATCATGCCACCGTTGCCGCCGAGACGCCCGATCACGTCACCCCCGCCCATGACGGGATGGTGATCGAGTACGACCTCTGATGCAGGCGCTTGTCGAGGTCACGCTGCCGGTCTTCCTGGTGATCGGGGCGGGGTATCTCGCGGTCTGGCGCGGGCTATTCTCCGACGAGGCGGTGGCAGGGCTGATGCGCTTCACCCAGGGCTTCGCCATACCCTGCCTGCTCTTCCGCGCCATCTCGACGCTCGATCTTGGCGCGGCGCTCGATCTCGGGTTGCTGGCCTCCTTCTACGCGGGCGCCACGGTCAGCTTCGCCGCCGGGCTTCTGGGCGCGCACTACCTCTTCGGGCGAAGCTGGGAGGATGCGGTGGCGATCGGCTTCGCCGCGCTTTTCTCGAACTCGGTGCTTCTGGGCCTGCCGATCATGGAGCGTGCCTATGGCCCGGCGGCTCTGGCGCCAAACTTCGCCATCGTCGCCTTCCACGCGCCCTTCTGCTATGCGCTGGGGATCACTGCCATGGAGGTGGCGCGCGCGCATGGAAGCGGCTGGATTGCCACCGGGCGCAAGGCCGCAGCGGCGATCTTCTCGAACGCGCTGATGATCGGTATCGCGCTGGGCTTCGCGGTTAACCTCTCGGGGATCACGCTGCCAGCGCCGGTCATCGAGGCGGTGGACCTGATGGTGCGCGCGGCGCTGCCTGCGGCGCTCTTCGGGCTCGGCGGCGTTCTGGTGCGCTACCGCCCCGAGGGCGACCGGCGCGAGATCGCCTGGGTGGTGTTCCTGTCGCTGGTGCTGCACCCGGGGCTGGTGTTCCTGCTCACCACGCAGGTCTTCGCGCTGGAGGCAGGGCTGGTGCGCTCGGCGGTCGTGACCGCCGCAATGGCGCCCGGGGTGAACGCCTATGTGTTCTCGAACATGTATGGCCGGGCGCGCCGGGTGGCGGCAAGTTCGGTGCTGATCGGCACGCTGGCGGCGATCCTCTCGGCAACCTTCTGGCTGGCCGTGCTGCCCTGAGCGGGCGCGCGGCGCGCCCCTTGCAAGGCACCGCGCGCTGCGGGATGCTGGAAACCGCGGGCCGCCGCCCGGCCTGCCACGCGAGAGGAGGAGGCCATGCCGCACATCAGCCGCAACCAGACATGCCAGACGGTGATCACCACTTTCGAGGTGACGCCGGGCACCTGCCAGGACCTGCTCGACGAACTCACCGACGCCTACAGCCACTTCATCTCGCGCCAGCCGGGGTTTGTTGCCGCCGGACTTCATGTCAACGATGCCCAGACGCGGATCGCCAATTACAGCCAGTGGCAACGGCGCGAGGATTTTCTCGCGATGCTGCGCCTCCCCGAGATGCGCGAGCACAACCGACGCTTCGCTGCGCTCTGCCGCAGCTTCGAGCCGGTGATGTATGAGGTGGCGGCGGTGTTCGAATAGCGCCCGGCTCAGCCCGGCGGGTCGGGCAGAGCGATGTCGAGCCAGACCGGGCGGCTCTGCGCCGCCGAGCCCGGGTCGAGGGCCAGGACGCCAGT
This sequence comes from Alphaproteobacteria bacterium HGW-Alphaproteobacteria-2, assembly GCA_002842835.1. GTDB lineage: Bacteria > Pseudomonadota > Alphaproteobacteria > Rhodobacterales > Rhodobacteraceae > PHEG01. The sequence continues at coordinate 2,102 of PHEG01000124.1, forward strand.
GCCCAGCACACGAAGATCGGCGGAGGGCAGCAGATAGTCGAGCCGCAGCCCTCCTCCGCCCTCTCGGCGCCAGGTGTCGTGCGACGCGGCACCGTCGCCGCTGCCGTCGCCCGGGCGCAGGTCGGCCAGCCGCGGGTCCGAGAGCAGCGCGTCGAGCACCTCGCGCCGACCCTCGCCGCGCTCCGGATCGAGGTTGAAGCGGCCGGCAAGCACGAAGGGCGCGCGCGCGCCTGGGCCGCCGTCGGGGGCCCAGCCGTTGAGGAAGAGCTGCCAGAAGCGCAGCTCGTCGCGGTTGCGCAGCCCGTTCGCGTCCTCCGGTCCGTCGAATACCGGCGGGCTCGCATGGGTGGCAAGAAGGCGCAGCACCTGCCCGGACCCGAGCATGAGCGGCACCTCCCAGTGCCCGCCACTGGAAAGCCGCTGCACCCTTTGCGCAGCTTCTGACGGGAAGGGCGCGCCGCCCGGCTGGCGCGGTAGTGTCGCGCCGGGCAGATCGCGCCAGAGCAGGGTGGAGAAGTCGCGCAGTTCCGATCTCAGGATCGGCAGCCGCGAGAGCAGCGCCATGGCACCTGCGCCGCGGAAATCGCCCCAGCCCTGTGCGTCGCCGGGGCCACCTGCGCGGCCATCGCCATCGAGGTCGTGTCCGCTGGCCAGTCCGCGGTTCGACGGCGGCATCAGCCTGTAGGGGTAGACCAGCCCGAGCGCGGCCAGATGCGACGCCAGCAGCAGGAGACTCTCGCCGCCGTGGTCTGCGTCGATGCCGGTGACAAGCAGCACGTCGGCGTCGAGTGCGGCGATAGTGGCGATGGTGGTCTCGATGTCGGTGGGCAGGGGCGTGCACGCCAGATCGCGCAGCAGAAGTCCAGGCCCAGGGCGCGCAAGCGGCGCGTCATAGACGGCGATGCGCAGCGCCTCGGCTGCGGCGGGAAGGGCGCAAAGAAGCGTGAGGATCAGGCCGCCTGCCAGCCCTGCGCATCGCGCAACTGCACGCGTCGCCGCGAAAGCATTTCCGCTATGCGCGCAAGTGCGATGGCGCGCATCATCAGACTGGCGGGCAGAAAGGCCCATATCGCCACCGTCCAGACCATGCTGCGCGGGTTCACCAGCATGTAGGGGTCAAAGATAGCCGCGCCGAACATCGCAAAGAGCGGTGTCAGGAATGGCAGCGAAAGCCCTAACATGAAGTTAACGCGCGAATCGCGCAGGAGTTGCTGCACCACATCCTGCCCGGATGTCGGGTCGAAGTTGGGCAGGTTCACCCAGACATTGAAGGTGCCATGCCCTGCCGGCCAGTTGAAGAGGCGCATGAAGATGGCGAAGACGGCAACCATGACGAGCGAACTCAGATAGCTGATCCCTGCCGCGGCGCGCAGCAGATCGACTTGCGGCTGCGATGCGTCGGGCGGCAGCATCACCCCGATCAGGCGCACCGGTGAATAGCCGAAGTCGATGATGTCGCCGATCAGCGTGCCGACCGCAGCCACCTTCAAGTTGATCGGATCGGGCGAGACCGAAGCGAGCGCAAGCAGGCAGAGCAGTACGATGTTCACGAAGATCGCCGAGAAGCGCAGCCGGTTGTAGGGTGGCGCGTAGCGGAATTCGACGATGCTCGGGAACTGCACATAATACTCGGCAAAGGTGATCGCGGCGGCCACGACGGCGATCAAGGCGAGCGCATCGGAGTTGCCCGGCGACGCCGAGGGCAGCATCAGAGATGGCAGCACGATCAGTGCCACCAACAGACATGCGCGCAGCCCCGCGCCAAGAACCCGAGTGAGCACCATTCCTGCCCCTTGCCTCACTGGCCGTCAGGTCTTGCCGCCGACGTGCCGCTCACAGCGTCCGCCAGAGGCACCCCCAGCGAAAGCCATAATTTGGGCAAAATTGTGCCATGATCGAAGAACGTCCGTCAACCCCCTGACTCCACGAATGGAATCCATGTCACATGATCAGAGGGCCGAGCGCTCAGAGCCAGGGTGTGCTGGTGCGCATCCGCGCTTCGAATGCGTCGATCGCACTGGCCTGCTGCAAGGTCTGGCCGATGTCGTCGAGACCCTCGATCAGGCAGTGCTTGTGGTGCGGGTCGATCTCGAAGCGATATGCGGTGCCATCGGGGGCAGTGATTGTCTGCGCCTCCAGATCGACGGTGAGCCGCGCATTCTCGCCTTTCGTCGCGTCATCCATCAGCGCGCGCACCTGAGCCTCGGGCAGGACGACGGGCAGTATGCCGTTCTTGAAGCAATTGTTGAAAAAGATGTCGGCAAAGGAGGGCGCGATCACGCAGCGGATGCCGAAATCCTTCAGCGCCCAGGGCGCGTGCTCGCGGCT
>PHEG01000125.1 GCA_002842835.1 Alphaproteobacteria bacterium HGW-Alphaproteobacteria-2
GTGATGCGCGCCGATCACGACAACCACGACCGCGAGGTGGCCGAGATCCGCCGCCTGACACATGACCTGACCCTGCCCGAAGGCGCCTGCCGGACCTGGACGGCGCTCTACGAGGGCCTGGCCGAGTTCATCACCGATCTGAACGCGCATATCCGGCTGGAAAACGAGGTTCTCTTCCCGCAGTTCGAACCCAAGAATACTGCGCATGTCTGATCTCCACTTCCCCAAGGCGACACGCGCGCATGTAGAACGTCGCCACGCCCTTGCCCCCGTGGCCGAGGATGCCTTTCGCGCCTTCTCGAAGGCGGTCTTCGCCGAGGGCGCGCTGGACGCGCGCACCAAACAGCTGATCGCCGTGGCGGTGGCGCATGTCACGCAATGCCCCTGGTGCATCGAGGGCCATGTCAAGGCCGCGCGCCGCGAAGGGGCCAGCGACGAGGCCATCATGGAAGCAATCTGGGTCGCGGCAGAGATGCGCGCGGGTGCCGCTGTCGCGCATTCGCTCAAGGCGCTGGATCTGATGGATGACGCGGAGGGCTGAGGCACAATGCCCGAGAGACCATCCGTTCCCGACAACCCGGCGGAACGTCTCCGCATCAAGCGCATCTACCGGGCTGCGCGCGTCTCGGACGGCAAGCGGATCCTCGTTGACCGCCTGTGGCCGCGCGGTGTTGCCAAGGACCGCGCCCGGCTGTTCGACTGGTGCAAGGATATCGCCCCGAGCGACGCCCTGCGCCGCCGGTTCCACGCCGATCCCGACGCCTGGGAAGATTTCCAGGCCCGCTATCGGGCGGAACTCGACCAGCGTGACGATCTCGTGCGCCAGATCGCCGGTTACGCGCGGGAGGGTGTCGTCACGCTCATCTATTCGGCGAAGGACAAGGAACACAACAACCCTACCGTGCTGCGCGACTATCTGGTCACCCGGCTGCGGCATGGGAGGCCAGATGATGTCTGACTACGCGCACGACAGTTTCCGTTGCCGCAGCGGTTTTTCCTCACCCCCGGGCATGGCGCGGAAAAGTGCCCCGGATGACCCCGGGTCTTCGGGTCGTGGGCAGGCGAGAAGGGAGACGACTGCCCTGTTGCGCACGCCGCTTTGCGATCTGCTGGGCTGCGACGTGCCGATCCTGCTGGCCGGCATGGGAGGCGTGGCGCGCTGGGAACTGGCGGCCGCCGTCGCCCGCGCCGGTGGGTATCCGACGCTCGGCATGGTGCGCGAGGCGCCGGACCTGATCGAGGCCGAGGTGACGGCGCTGCGCCGGGTCACCGATCGGCCCTTCGCGGTCAACCTGATCCCGGCCGCGACCGACCCGGATCTGCTGCGGGTGCAGATCGACCGCTGCCTCGCGCTTGGCGTCGGTGCCTTTTCCTTCTTCTGGGACGTCGTTCCCGACGCGGTCGAACGTGTGAAGGCGGCGGGCTGTCTGGTTCTCCATCAGGTCGGCACGCGACAGGCGGCGCGCGACGCCGAGGCGGCCGGGGCAGATGTGCTGATCGCGCAGGGGATCGAGGCGGGCGGCCATGTCCATGGCCGTGCCGCTGCCTTTACCCTCGCCGCCGACCTGTTGCGCGCGACGCATCTGCCGGTCGTCGTCTCCGGCGGCATCGTCGACGGAAAAGGGCTGGCTGCGGCGCTCGCCATGGGCGCCGCTGGCGTGCAATGCGGAACCGCGTTTCTGGCGACGGAAGAGTCCTTTGCGCATGACGCGCACAAGGCGCGGGTCGTGGAGGCCGGGGCGGAGGACACGATTCTGACTGATGTCTTCGTGCTGAACTGGCCGAAGGGCGCCGCGGTTCGCGTCATCGCCAACAGCGTGACCGCGGCGCTCGACGGCCGGTTACTCGGCCACGATCCGCAAGATCTCCCCCGCGAGCCCATCGCCTGGGACGACGGGACGGCGCGCCTGCGCTACAGCACGGATTCGCCGCTGCGGACAACCACCGGCAATCTCGAGGCGATGGCGCTCTATGCCGGACAGGGCGCGGGCGCGATCCATGACATCCCTCCCGCTGGCGAACGGTTGCGCGGGATAGTCGCCGAGGCCGCCGAACTGCTGGCTCGCCACGCATCCGGCCGCGTGACGCAAGGAGACAGGACATGACCGCCGACGACGATCTGGCAGGCCGCTACGCCTCGCCCCCCTGCATGGCGGGCGAGATCGCGCCGGACTATTTCGACCCGCTGGGCGTGGACCCCGAACAGGTCCGCGATGTCGCGCGCTGGCGCACGGCCGAACGCGCGCGCCTGAGCGCCGAACGCGGCCGCCTGTCCGTAGCGGCGCGGCAGCGCGCGTCCGGCGCCATCGGCACGCATCTGAAGGCTCTCCTGGACCAGACCTTTGGCAATCTGGACGGACAGGTGTTTTCCGGCTACTGGCCCATCAAAGGCGAGCCGGACCTGCGTCCGCTGATGCGCGATCTGCACGGAGCGGGCGCCCTGATCGCGCTGCCTGTCGTCGAGACCAGGGCCGCGCCGCTGGTCTTTCGCCGCTGGACGCCCGAGACACGGATGGTTCGGGGAGACTGGAACATTCCCGTCCCGCCGCCCGAGGCCGAGACCGTCACACCGCACATCGCGCTGGCCCCGCTTGTGGGATGGACGGCCGAGGGTTACCGGTTGGGCTATGGCGGCGGCTATTTCGACCGCACGCTCGCCGCGCTGCATCCGCGCCCCTTCGTCATCGGCATCGGCCTTCACTCGGCCGGCCTGGCCACGATCTTTCCCCAGCCCCACGACATCCCGCTGGACATGATCGTGACCGAATCGGGCCCACAATCGATCGGGAACCGTTGATGGCAACGACCGCCGAACAGATGCGGGCCTGGCGAGGGCTGGCGATCTTCAGCTTCGGCTTCCGCCCGTTCTTTATGGGCGCGGCGGTCTGGGCGGCGCTGGCGATGATCCTGTGGATCCCGATGCTGAGCGGGCATCTGAGCCTGCTGACCGCGTTCGACCCGGTCTCGTGGCACGCCCATGAATTCCTGTTCGGCTACTTATCCGCAGTGATCGCGGGCTTTCTGCTGACAGCGGTGCCCAACTGGACCGGGCGACTGCCGATTGTCGGCTGGCCGCTTGCCGCGCTCTGGTCGCTGTGGCTAGTGGGCCGCCTGGCAATGGCCCTGTCGGCCACGATGCCGCCCATCGCAGCGGCGGCGCTGGACCTGGCCTTTCCGGTTGTCTTTCTCAGCGCGATTGCGCGCGAGATCGTGATGGAGCGGAACTGGCGCAACCTGATCGTCCTCGCGATCCTAACGGGCTTCGTGCTGGGCAATGGACTGTTCCATCTCGATACTCTGCGCGGCGGGGTCGCGGCCGGCGGATACGGGCTGCGCCTCGGCCTGGGTACGGCGATCATGATGATCGCCGTGATCGGAGGGCGCATCGTGCCGTCCTTCACACGCAACTGGCTGGCCCGGCGCGGTGGCGGACGCATGCCGGTGCCTCCGATGCAGCGGTTCGACAAGGTGGCCCTGGTGGCGCTGCTGGTCGCCCTGGTGCTCTGGGTCGCAGCGCCGGCCTTGCTCCTGACCGGAATGGCCCTGATCCTGGCGGGGGCGCTCCATCTGGCGCGACTGTCGCGATGGGCGGGCGACCGAACCTTCGCCGAGCCGCTGGTCCTGGTTCTCCATGCCGGTTATGGCTTGCTGCCGCTGGGGGCGCTTGCGCTGGGGCTTGCGATCCTCCGGCCCGAGTCGCTGGGCATCGCCGCTGCCCAGCATCTGTGGATGGCGGGCGCCATCGCGCTGATGACACTGGCGGTGATGACGCGGGCGACGCTGGGGCACACAGGGCAGGATCTGACTGCGGGCGCGGCAACCGTGGCGATCTATCTGGCCGCCGCCGCCGCCGTGTTGGCCCGACTTGCCGCTGGCCTCTGGCCTGGCCTGTCCGCCTGGTTGCATCCCGTTGCGGGCGTCGCGTGGATTGTGGCTTTTGGCGGTTTCGTACTGACATATGGCAGTAGCCTGTCGAACCTGCCGCCGGCAAAGCTGATCTGAAGGTTTAGAAGAGCGCGCAAGAGACTAGGAATCCTGGTCGCTGATACTGGAAGATTTTGGAGAAGGTTCGACCGCAGACCCATCCCCTCCGCCACTTGCCCTTGGGAACTGTTTCTCCGGGTCCAGCTGCGGCCGGATTTTTCCGTTGTTTTCGAGGGTTATGCGGGAGGAGCTGAGCACTTGCCCCTGCGCCGGAAGGCTCGGAGGTGGTCTCTCCGGGCCGATATTCTCCGAACCTCATGACTGGGGCATTCCAGTGTTCAGCCTCTAGGTGGCTGTGACCTGCTGACCTGACCCCTGACTTTCATCCAGCTGAAGCTGGAGTCCGGCGCTGAGGTTGGCGCAATTGCGCTGGGGGAGCAATGGGCGAGCGGCGCAGCGGTTCAGGTGCGCGAAGCCGGTCGCCCATTGCGGTGAGT
>PHEG01000126.1 GCA_002842835.1 Alphaproteobacteria bacterium HGW-Alphaproteobacteria-2
GCTGCAGATGTGGCACAACAAGTCCACCCGCGCGCATTGCGACTATTCCTACCACATGGCGGTCACCTGGTGGGGCGAGCAGGTGTTCGACGAGATGCCGAAGGTCATTGGGCGCGGCATCACCAGCTTCAAGCACTTCCTCGCCTACAAGGGCGCGCTGATGGTGAACGACGACGAGTTGTTCGCTTCGTTCCGCCGTCTCGCGGAACTGGGCGGCATCGCCATGGTGCATGCCGAGAACGGCGACGTGGTGGCGGAGTTGACGGCGAAGCTGCTGGCCGAGGGCAACAACGGCCCCGAGGGCCACGCCTATTCGCGCCCGAGCCAGGTGGAGGGCGAGGCGACCAACCGAGCCATCATGATCGCCGACATGGCAGGCGTGCTGCTCTATGTCGTGCACACCTCCTGCGAGGAAAGCCACGAGGCCATCCGCCGCGCGCGCCAGGCCGGCAAGCGGGTCTGGGGCGAGCCGCTGATCCAGCATCTGACGCTCGACGAGAGCGAGTATTTCCACCCCGACTGGGATCATGCCGCGCGCCGCGTGATGAGCCCGCCGTTCCGCGCCAAGGCGCATCAGGCGAGCCTCTGGGCGGGGTTGCAGGCGGGCTCGCTCTCGGTCGTCGCAACCGATCACTGCGCCTTCACCACCGAACAGAAACGCTACGGCGTCGGCGATTTCTCGAAGATCCCGAACGGCACCGGCGGGCTGGAGGACCGGCTGCCGATGCTCTGGACCCATGGCGTCGGCACCGGGCGGCTGACCCCGAACGAGTTCGTTGCGGTGACCGCGGCCAACCCGGCCAAGATCTTCGGCCTCTACCCCGGGAAGGGTGCCATCGCCGTCGGCGCGGATGCCGATATCGTGGTCTGGGATCCGGAGCGCGAGAAGGTCATCAGCGCCTCCAGCCAGCAGTCGAACATCGACTACAACGTGTTCGAGGGGCAGAAGGTGAAGGGCCTGCCGCGCTTCACGCTGACCCGAGGCCGCGTGGCGGTGACCGAGGGCACGCTGGAGCCGAAGGAGGGCCATGGCCAATTCGTCGGGCGAGAGCCCAACGGCCCGGTCAACCGCGCGCTCAGCCAGTGGAAGGAACTGACCGCGCCGCGACCGGTAAAACGCAGCGGCATTCCGGCGACGGGGGTGTGAACGTGGGCGCAGTCAGTCAGGAGGGCCGCGCGTGACGCGACCGGTGATCGAGGCGCAGGGGCTAAACCTCACGTTCCAGACGTCCGACGGGCCGGTGCAGGCGCTCAGCGATGTGAGCCTGACCATCGGCGAGGGCGAGTTCGTCAGCTTCATCGGCCCCTCAGGCTGCGGCAAGACCACGCTCCTGCGGGTCATCGCGGCGCTGGAAGAACCCACCGGCGGCACGATCACCGTCAACGGCATGAGCCCCGACGCGGCGCGCCGCGCGCGCGCCTATGGCTACGTGTTCCAGGCCGCCGGCCTCTACCCCTGGCGCACGATCGCGGGCAACGTGAAACTGCCGCTCGAGATCATGGGCATGCCCCGCGCCGAGCAGGAGGAACGGGCGGGCCGCGTGCTGGATCTGGTGGAATTGAAGGGGTTCGAGCGGAAATACCCCTGGCAACTCTCGGGCGGCATGCAGCAGCGCGCCTCGATCGCGCGCGCGCTGGCTTTCGACGCGAGCATCCTGCTGATGGACGAGCCCTTCGGCGCGCTCGACGAGATCGTGCGCGACCGGCTCAACGAGGAGTTGCTGCGGCTTTGGGCGCGCACAGGCAAAACCATCTGCTTCGTCACCCATTCGATCCCCGAGGCGGTCTATCTCTCGACCAGGATCGTGGTGATGTCGCCCCGCCCGGGACGGATCACCGACGTGATCGAGAGCCCGCTGCCGAAGGAACGCCCGCTCGACATCCGCGACACGCCCGAATTCATCGCCGTGGCGCACCGGGTGCGCGAGGGGCTGCGCGCGGGGCATGGCGATGAGGTGTGAATTCCGTGCCGCGCGAAAAACCCCCCGCCGCGGGGCGACAGGGGGCCTTCAACGTTCACGGTCATCGGCTCTCCAGCCTGTACCGCCAGATCAGCTTGAACCGGAAAAGGTTTCAACGTTCTTAAAATACTCATATCCCGACACTTGCCAATCCGCTGGCGCTTTCGGATTTCTTGCCTCCGGCGGGAGTATTTCGGGAACATTGAAGGTGGGGAGTGGCGGCCCATGAGATCGGTCCTGCCCGTGCTCACCGTCGTCGCCGCCATCCTCGGCATCTGGTATGCCGCCTCGGTGTGGATGAATTCCACATGGACGCTCGATCAGGCGCAGCGGGCGGGCACGACACCGACATTCTCCGAGATGGTCACCGACACGCTGGCACAGGAGCGCCCGAAGCTGCCCGCGCCGCATCAGGTGGCGCGCGAATTGTGGGAGACGACGGTCGAGAAGAGCATCACCTCGCGGCGCAGCCTCGTGCATCACGCCTGGATCACCCTGTCGGCGGCGCTGGCCGGGTTTGCCATAGGCACAGGGCTCGGCATCCTTCTGGCGGTTGGCATCGTGCATTCCCGCGTGATGGACATGAGCGTGATGCCCTGGGCGATCGCGAGCCAGACGATACCCATCCTCGCCATCGCGCCGATGATCATCGTGGTGCTGAATTCGGTGGGGGTGACGGGGCTGCTGCCCAAGGCGATCATCTCGGCCTATCTGTCGTTCTTCCCGGTCGTCGTCGGCATGGTTTCGGGGCTGCGCAGCCCCGATGCGATGCAGATGGACCTCTTGCGCACCTACAGCGCCAGCCGAGCGCAGGCGTTCTGGAAGCTGCGGCTGCCCGCCTCGATGCCCTATCTCTTCGCCTCGCTGAAGGTGGGCGTGGCGGCGAGTCTCGTGGGGGCGATCGTGGGCGAGTTGCCCACCGGAGCGGTTGCAGGCCTCGGGGCGCGGCTTCTGGCGGGCAGCTATTACGGGCAGACGGTGCAGATCTGGTCGGCGCTCTTCATGGCGGCGATCCTGGCCGCGCTGATGGTGGGAGCCATCGGGCTGGTACAGCGCATCACGCTGCGGCGCATGGGGATGGCGCGATGAGCTGGCTTCTCTTAGGCACGGTGTTCTGGGTCGGGGCGCTTGTGCTCAATCTTCGCCTGGCGCGCCACCCGGGCTCGCGCGCCGCGCGGCTGGCGGTGGCGGCTGTGTTCGGCGTCACGCTGCTGGTGGTCTGGGAATGCGTGGTGCGCGGTCTCGGCGTACCCGGGGTCATCCTGCCGCCACCCAGTGCCATCGCCGCACGCTTTGCCGCCTCGACCCATATCCTGTGGGTCGATTTCGTGCAGACCTTCGTGAAGGGTGCGCTGTCGGGCTATGCCATGGGCTGTGGCGCTGCGGTGCTGACCGCCATTGCGGTGGACCGCTTCGAGTTTCTCAAGCGCGGGCTGTTGCCGGTGGGCAATTTTGTGGCCGCCCTGCCGATCATCGGCACTGCGCCCATCCTGGTGATGTGGTTCGGCTTCGACTGGCAATCGAAGGCCGCGGTAGTGGTGGCGATGGTCTTCTTCCCCATGCTGGTCAACACCGTGCAGGGGCTGGAAAGCGCGACCGCCATGCAGCGTGACCTGATGCGCACATGGTCCGCCGGGCGCGGCCAGACGCTCATGAAGCTCACGCTGCCCGCGGCCATGCCCTTCATCTTCAACGGGCTGAAGATCTGCACCACGCTTGCGCTTATCGGGGCTATCGTCGCCGAATTCTTCGGCAGCCCGATCCGTGGCATGGGTTTCCGTATCTCGACCGAGGTCGGGCGGCTTGCGCTCGACATGGTCTGGGCCGAGATCACCGTGGCGGCGCTGGCCGGGTCGGCCTTCTACGGCGCCGTGGCATTGATAGAAAAGGGGGTCACCTTCTGGCACCCCTCGCAGCGAGGCTGAGCAAGACGGCAAGACAACAGAAAACGCATGACAAGGAGGTTGGAATGAATCGGACACTGACGGGACTTGTAGCGCTCGCGTCGCTGGGCTTCGGGGGGGCGGCGCTGGCCGCCGACGCGGTGACGCTGCAACTGAAATGGGTCACCCAGGCACAGTTCGCAGGCTACTACGTGGCCAAGGACAAGGGCTTCTACGAGGAGGAGGGGCTCGACGTCACGATCAAGCCGGGCGGGCCCGACATTGCGCCGCCGCAGGTGATCGCGGGCGGCGGTGCCGATGTGATCGTGGAATGGATGCCAGCGGCCCTGGCCGCGCGCGAGCGGGGACTGCCGCTGGTGAACATCGCGCAACCCTTCAAGTCGTCGGGGATGATGCTGACCTGCCGCAAGGAGACGGGCATCACCGGACCCGCGGATTTCCGCGGCCGCACGCTGGGCGTGTGGTTCTTCGGCAACGAGTTCCCCTTCCTGTCGTGGATGAGCCAGCTCGGCATCCCCACCGAGGGCCCATGACCTACAACGAATACTGGCAGGTGATCGACGCGGGGCTTTCCCCCGACGATCTGGTGACCTTCAAGTATGAGGATCAGGGCGTGGCGACGCTGGAGGACGGGCTCTACGTGCTCGAACAGAACCTTGCAGACCCGGCCTTCGTCGACCGGATGGCGCGCTTCGTGCGGGCCAGCATGAAAGGCTGGAAGTATGCCGAGGAGAACCCCGACGAGGCGGCCGACATCGTGCTCGAGAACGACGCCACCGGTGCGCAGACCGAAAGCCACCAGCGCCGCATGATGGGCGAGATCGCCAAGCTGACCGCCGGGTCCAACGGGGCGCTCGACCCGGCCGATTTCGAACGCACGGTGCAGAGCCTGCTCTCGGGCGGCGACGACCCGGTTATCTCGAAGCATCCGGGCGATGCCGCCTGGACCCACGCGATCAGTGACAAGGCGCTGAACTGACGCCTCTGCCGCCCGCCGCCGGTGTCGCGGCGGGCGGCTCAGCCCGGCCAGGTCTCGATCAGGCGCACGGCATCTTCGGCGGTATCGACGAAGCGGAAGAGATCGAGATCCTCGGGTGAGATCGTGCCCGCCTCGGCCAGCGCCTCCCAGTTGATGATACGCCGCCAGAAGGCCTCGCCGAATAGCAGGAAGGGCAGGCGCTTCATCCGGTCGGTCTGGATGAGCGTGAGCGCCTCGAACATCTCGTCGAGCGTGCCAAAACCGCCGGGAAAGACGACAACCGCTTTCGCGCGCAGCAGGAAGTGCATCTTGCGGATGCCAAAGTAGTGGAAGTTGAAGCACAGCTCCGGCGTGACGTATTCGTTGGGCGCCTGCTCGTGCGGCAGCACGATGTTGAGCCCGATGGAGCAGCCCCCCGCCTCGGCCGCGCCCATATTGCCTGCTTCCATCACGCCCGGCCCGCCGCCGGTGCAGATGACGTTCTCGCGGCAGCCGGAAGCGAGGCTCTTCTCGGTCATCAGCCGGGCAAATTCGCGCGCCACTTCGTAATAGCCCGAGAGGTCGGCCAGCGTCGGGGTCGCGGCGGTGTGCTTTTCCTCCGGTCGCGGGATGCGCGCACCGCCGAACATCACGATGGTGCTCTGGATGCCGCGCTCGGCCAGCGTCAGCTCGGGTTTCAGCAGTTCGAGTTGCAGCCGCACGGGGCGCAACTCGTCGCGGCAGAGGAACTCCGGGTCGGCGAAGGCGAGACGGTAGGCCGGTGCACGGGTCTGCGGCGTGTCGGGGATCACCCGCGTGTGGCGGACGTCCTCGCCCGCGTCGGGAAACACCCTGCGACGGCTTTCCTCGTTCATGCGTGCCTCCCGTGATGCCCGCCGCGTTGCGCGCCGGGCCGGTGTGATCTATAGGCTCGGCACCCCTGATGCCAGTCATGTTTTGGAGATGCCCCATGTCCTACGCCGCGCTGGAGCAAGCGATCGAGGCCATCTGGGAAGCCCGCGAGGGTATCACCCCCGCCAGCCGCGGCGAGGCCCGCGACGCGGTGGAGGCGACGCTTGCTGCACTCGATTCGGGGCATCTGCGGGTGGCCGAACGCGGTGAAGACGGCACCTGGCACGTCAACCAGTGGGCCAAGAAGGCGGTGCTGCTGGGCTTCCGCCTGAAGGACATGGCGCCGCATCAACGTCGGGGCCTATGTGGACAGCGGCACGATGGTCGATACCTGGGCCACCGTGGGCAGTTGCGCACAGATCGGCAAGAACGTGCATCTCTCTGGCGGCGTGGGCATCGGCGGCGTGCTGGAACCGATGCAGGCCGGCCCGACGATCATTGAGGACAACTGCTTCATCGGCGCGCGCTCCGAGGTGGTGGAAGGCTGCATCGTGCGCGAGGGCTCGGTGCTGGGGATGGGCGTCTTCATCGGCAAGTCCACCAAGATCGTGGACCGCGAGACCGGCCAGATCTTTATCGGCGAGGTGCCGCCCTACTCGGTCGTGGTCTCGGGGTCGATGCCGTCCAAGGGCGGGGTCAACCTCTACTGCGCGGTGATCGTGAAGCGGGTAGACGCGCAGACTCGCTCCAAGACCGCGATCAACGAGTTGCTGCGTGACTGAGCCGCCTCAGCGCGCCACGACAACCGCTTCCACGCGGCGGTTGAGCGCGCGGCCTGCTTCGTCGTCGTTGCTGGCGACGGGCGAGAGATAGCCGATGCCATGCGCCTCCAGCCGCCCCGGGGCGATGCCGTAATCCGCCAGCAGCCGCGCGCGCACCGAAGCCGCGCGCCGCGCCGAGATGTCCATGTTGATCTCGAGCGAGCCCGCCGAATCCGTGTGCCCGACAAGGGCGATGCGTGCCTGAGGGTTGTCGGCCATCCAGGCGGCCAGCCGGGCGAGCGACTCGTAGCGACCCGCCTCCAGTTCCGCCGAACCGCTGGCGAAGCGCAGATCGGAGAGCACCATGGCCGCCCGTGCGTCGAGCCCCGCGCCCGTGGGCAGCGCCGCCGCAGGCTCGGACTTGGTCGATTTTGCCGTCTCGGGCGCGGCCTCACCCGGCGGCCCCACGTGCGTGACCTCGACATAGCCATAATCGTGGCTGCGGCTCATAAGGAGCGCCAGATGCTCGGCCTCCATCCCCTCGCCGCGCCGGGCGGAGAGGTAAGCGAAATCGCCCAGATCGACGTGCATCGCGGGCTCCGCCAGCCCGCCCAGCGCATAGCGGAAGTCGAAGCCGCCGCAGGCCCCGGTCTCGCAGGAGAAGAGCACCGTGTAGCCCTCGCCCTCCACCCAGTCGCGCAAGCTGCGGGCAAGCGTGACGGTGGCGGCCCCCGGCCACTCGCTGCGCCATGCCCGGCGCAGGACCGCGCCATCGGCGCTGAGCGCCTCCATCCGTCCGTCGCGCCA
>PHEG01000626.1 GCA_002842835.1 Alphaproteobacteria bacterium HGW-Alphaproteobacteria-2
CGCCGCGCTTCGAGACGCGCGAGGATCTGTTCGCCTGACGCAATGGGGCGCTCGCGCAGGCTTGATTGGTGCGGGCGGCGCAGGCAGCCTAAACAGGGTTGCGTTCGCAAGTCCGGGAGCCTCGACATGATGCGCCTCGCGGCGGCCTCGCTCGCCCTCGTTCTCGCCCTCGTTCCCCAGCGGCAGGCGGTCGCGGGGGACATGGTGGTTGTGGAACTCTTCACCTCTCAGGGTTGCCACTACTGCCCGCCGGCGGATGACTTCCTCGCCACGCTCGTCAGACGAGAGGACGTGCTGCCGCTCGCGCTGCATGTCGATTACTGGGATTACATCGGCTGGGCTGACACCTTCGGCGATCGCCGCCATTCCGACCGGCAGCGGGCCTATGTCGTGCGCAGCGATCGCGCGGGTGCGGTCTTCACGCCGCATTTCGTGATTCAGGGCAGCGATCATGTCCGCGGCAGCGATACCCACGCAGCCGTGGCCGCCGTCTTGGCCCGCCGCGCCGCCGAACCGCGGCTCAGGCTTTCGCTCACGCGCGGGGACGGTACGCTCGAAATCGCGCTCGACCCCGTGGCGGAAATCGCGGGCGGCGGCGAGGTGGTCCTGGTGCGTTACCTGTCCCGCGCCAGCGTCGCGATCGAGCGCGGCGAGAACGCGGGACGGACGGTGGACTACGTCAACATCGTGCGCGAGTGGCGCACCCTTGGCGCCTGGAGCGGCAGCGGGCCCCTGCGGCTGAGCGCGCCCACCATCTGGCGGCCTTCCATCCTGGGCATGTTCTCGATCTTGCCCAGTTCCTTGACGTCCTCGGCCACCCGCTCGAGCAGGATGCGCCCAAGGTCCTGGTGTGCCATCTCGCGGCCGCGGAAGCGCAGAGTAACCTTCACCTTGTCGCCGTTCTCGAGGAACCGGACCACGTTCTTCAGCTTCACCTGATAGTCGTGCGTATCGGTGTTGGGGCGGAACTTCACTTCCTTGATCTCGATGATCTTCTGCTTCTTGCGCGCCTCGGCCTCGCGCTTCTGGCTTTCGTACTTGAACTTGCCGAAATCCATCACCTTGCAGACGGGCGGCGCAGCGTTGGGGGAGATCTCTACCAGGTCGAGCCCGGCTTCCTCGGCAATCTGCATGGCCCTTTCGGGGGTGACCACGCCGATGTTCTCGCCCTCCGGGCCGATGAGCCGAATTTCCGGCGCGCGGATGCGTTCGTTCACGCGGGGGCCGGTGTCGCGCTGGGGTGGCGCGTTGTGGGGTCTGCGGGCTATGGGAGGGCTCCTTTTCAGTTTCCAAAACAGGCGCGAAAATAGCAGGCCAGCCCGCACGATCAAGCCTGATTCTCAAGTGATTCGGCAGCGGGTTGATCGCGAGGGGCGCGGGCCCTACCTGCAGGCCAGGGTCAGGACAGGAGAGAGACATGAAACGCGGTCTCGCGATCGTGGTGGTTGTTTCGGCGGTCGCCATCGGCTATGTGGTCTTTTTCATGCGCGGCGCCGATGCTCCCGCGCCCGAGGCTGCCAACCAGGCGGCGCCACCCGCAACCAATGAATATGCCGCACCGAGCGCAACCGAAGAGGCTGCCCGGGAAGCGCGAGAGGCGCTCGACGCCGCTGCAAAGGCCGCGCAGGAAGAGGCCGAAGCCGCCCGCCGCGAGATCGAGGAGGGCGCGCGAGCCCTGCGCGAGGAGGCCGACGCCGCCGCCGACCGGCTGGGCGATGCCGCGCGCGGGCTGCTGGGCACGCCGGAGCCGGTGAGCCTGGAGTCGCTTGACGCGCTGCAGGCCCCGAGTGCCGAAGACCTGGCCGCGCTCATCGAACGCGCCGAGATCGCGCCCGAGCGCCGCGCCGCGCTGCTCGC
>PHEG01000127.1 GCA_002842835.1 Alphaproteobacteria bacterium HGW-Alphaproteobacteria-2
TCGGGCAACTGCCCCATGGTGCCGATGGTCTCGGGGTGGCCCGCATGGCCGATCATCACGATCTGGAGCCCGTTCTCGTGGTGGCGCTCGGCCTCGATATGCACCTTGCTCACCAGCGGGCAGGTGGCATCGACCCAGGTCATCTGCCGCCGCGCCGCCTCGGCCGGAATGGTCTTGGGCACGCCATGGGCCGAGAAGATCACCGGACGGTCGTCGGGAACCTCGTCGAGTTCCTCGACGAAGACCGCACCCTTGGCGGCGAGATCATCGACCACATGGCGGTTGTGCACGATCTCGTGGCGCACATAGACCGGCGCACCCCATTTCTCGAGCGCCATCTCGACGATCTTTATGGCACGGTCCACGCCGGCGCAGAAGCCGCGCGGCGCGGCGAGCCAGAGTGTGAGGGGCGGGCGCGTCTGGATGCTCATGCGCCCGATCTAGCGTGCCGCGCGCCCGCCGCCAAGCCCCGCGCGGCGTGCCGCCTCAGCCCGCTGCCTCGCGCGACGGTCCCGCCTGGGCAAAGGCCGCGGCGACCGCGGCCTCGAGTTCGTCCTTCACGAGATCGATGTCCTCGATACCCACCGAGACCCGGAAGAAGCCTTCCGAGAGCCCGAGCATCCGCTGCTCGGTCGGGCGCAGCGCCCGGTGCGAGGACGAGAGCGGGTGCGACAGCGTCGTGGCCACGTCGCCCAGCGTCGGCGCGAAGGGGATGTGGCGTGCCGCGCGCACCAGCGTATTGGCCGCTTCCCGCCCGCCCTCGAGCTCGAAACCCAGCATCGTGCCGAAATTCCCGGCAAAGAGCCGCGCCGCTCGGGCGTGTTGCGGATGCCCGGGCAAGCCCGGATAGATCACCCGCCTGATCCCCGGCAGCCCGGCCAGGTGGGCGGCCAGTTCGGCCGCGTTCTCCTGCGCCCGGTCGTAGCGCAGCGCGAAGCTGTGCAACCCCCGCTCGGCCAGCCAGCACTCCCAGGGCGCGGGCGTCAGCCCCCAGCTCGCCGCCGCCTCGGCGATGGCCTGCGCCGTGTCGGGATCGCGCGTCCCGGCATAGCCCAGCGTCACGTCGGAATGCCCCGCCAGCAGCTTGGTGACGGAATGGATGACGATGTCGGCGCCATGATCGAACGGGCGGAAGGCGCGCGGCGTGGTGAAGGTGTTATCCACCACGAGGAGCACCTCCTCGCGGCGCGCCAACGCGGCAATGCCCTCTATATCGGCGACCTGAAGCATCGGGTTGGTGACCGTCTCGACCACGATCATGCGCGTCTCCGGGCGCAGCGCCAAGGCGATCGCATCGGCATCGGCGGCGTCGGAGAGGCTGACGGCGAACCCCATCCGCGGCAGTTCCTGGCGCAGGAGTCGCAGCGAGCGCCCGTAGAGATGCGCCCCACCCACTACATGGTCGCCCTCGCAAAGAAGCCCCAGCAGCACCGCCGAGAGCGCCGCCATTCCCGACCCGGTGATGGTGCCCGCCTCGGCGCCTTCCAGCCAGTCGATCTTCGACGCCAGCACCGCCGCGTTGGGATGACCCTCGCGCGCATAGGTGTAGCCTGGCGCGCGGCCCTCGTAGACCGCATCGAGCGCATCCGGGCTCTCCGCCGTCCAGGCGGTGGCGGGCCAGACCGGCGTCACCAGCGGCTGTGTCGCTGAATTCGTCACCGGCGCGCGGCGCACGATCGAACGGTGATCGCGATCGTCCTGCATCTTTTCCAACCAGCTTTCCCCCATCAGGAGGCAAGGACCATTCTGCCACGTTTGCGACAAGAAAAAACCGCAATTGCGGTCTTTGAGACCATCCGGACGCAGGTAATGTTTCGCAGCCGCAGCCAATTCCCGCGAAACAGAAAAACAATCCCTTTCAGGTGACTACCTGCCATCCGGCCTTAATTGGCCTAGGCTTGGTAGCGCCGGATCTCTCCCGATTGCAACCGCCCGAGATAGCTTTCCAGTTCGCGCTTCACGATCGGCATCAGGAAATAGAGCCCGATGATGTTGACCACCGCCATGGCGAAGAGCGCCGCATCGGAGAAGTCGATCACCGCATCAAGGCTCGAGACCGCGCCGATGAAGACGAAGACGCAGAAGATCACCTTGAAGGTCATCTCCTTCTTCCTGCCCTCGCCGAACATGTAGGTCCAGGACTTCATGCCGTAGTAGGACCAGGTGATCATCGTCGAGAAGGCGAAGAGGAACACCGCCAGCGACAGCGCATAGGGCGCCCAGCCGAAGACCGCCCCGAAGGCCGCCGAGGTGATCGGCACGCCGCCCGTCGCACCGCTCGCAGTAGCGATCCGCCCGGCCTCGTTGAGGATGTAGCGCCCGGTCTCTGCGTCCTGCAGCAACTGCCCGGTGATGATGATCACCAGTGCCGTCATGGTGCAGATCACCACCGTGTCGATGAAGGGCTCCAGCAGCGAGACGAAGCCCTCGGTGATCGGCTCCTTGGTGCGCACCGCCGAATGGGCGATGGCCGCCGAACCGATGCCCGCCTCGTTCGAGAAGGCGGCGCGGCGGAAGCCCTGGATGATTGCCCCCACGATGCCGCCGACGATCCCTGAGTCGGTAAAGGCACCGCGGAAGATCTCGCCGAAGGCCCAGAGGATCAGGTCGGCATTCATGAAGATGATCAGGAGCGACACCAGAACATAGCCCACGCCCATGAAGGGCACGACCTTCTCGGTCACACGCGCGATCGACTTGATGCCGCCCACGATCACCACGAAGACGATGACCGACAGCACCAGCCCCGTGATCCAGGTGGGAATGCCCAGCACGCTCTGCACCTGGCTCGCCGCCTGGTTTGCCTGGAACATGTTGCCCCCGCCCAGCGCGCCGAGCACGCAGAAGATCGAGAACATAACCGCCATGAAGCCGCCCAGCGGCAGGCCGCGTTCGGCGAAGCCCTTCTTGAGGTAGTACATCGGCCCGCCCGAGACGGTGCCGTCCTCATACTCGTTGCGGTACTTCACCCCGAGCGTGCATTCGGTGAACTTCGAGGCCATGCCCAGAAGCCCGGCGAGGATCATCCAGAAGGTGGCCCCCGCGCCGCCGATGCTCACGGCCACGGCGACACCGGCGATATTGCCCAGCCCCACCGTGCCCGAAAGCGCCGTCGCCAGCGCCTGGAAATGGCTCACCTCTCCCGCGTCCTTGGGGTTGGAGTAGACACCGCGCACCAGCGCAATGGCATGGCCGAAGGCGCGGAACTGGATGAACCCGAAATAGAGCGTGAAGAACACCGCACCGATCACCAGCCAGCCGACGATCCAGGGAATATTCGTCCCCGGCAGGTTGGCGAAGATGATGTTCACGAACCAGCCCGTGGAGGCGGCGAAGATACTGTCCACGCGCTCGCCCAGGCTCTGCGCCGCGACCGGCCCGGCGAGGGCGAGGAATGCGGCAAGACCGGCGGCCGGTGCCGCCATGCGTTTGGTGACTGTCATTATGTCCTCCCTCAGGGCACGATGGTGCAGGGCACCGGCGCAGCCTGTGCCAGGGTGCCGGCGACCGAGCCGAACACGCGCGCGGTTATGCCGCTCTCGCCGGTGCGGCCGATGACGATCTCGCTCGCACCCACCTCCACCGCGATCGCGATCAGGGTGTCGGCGATGTGGCCATAGCGGAGCTCGCCGCGGGCCTCGAGACCGGCCTTGTGCAGCTTGCCCAGGACCGGTTCGACGATCGCCTGCTGCGCCCGGGTCAGTTCCGCCTCGCGCCGCTTGTGGCGCTCGGCCAGTTCCTCGACCGTGAGGAAGCTGTAGGGCGACCATTCCAACACATGGGCGACGACGAGCGTGGCCCCCGTCTGGCGCGCCCTCTCTGCCGCGAAGTCCAGCGCTCGCTGGCCCGCGGAACTGTCGTCGTAACCGACGACAAGGACATTGGGCATGTTCTCCTCCCCTTTTGATGAGCCGCAGTGTCACGCCTGCGACACGGGAATGTTACGTCAACATGCCGGACAAGACTTTCGAAATATTCAGCTTGATGACAAGTTTTTCGAAAATTATGGTATTTTATGACGCCAAACAGGAAAATTTTTCATGGACAGGCTGAACAAGAAAATTCTTGCCGCGATGCAGCGCGACTCTTCGGTAGGGCTGGCCGTGCTCGCCGAACGGGTGGGGCTTCGGCGAGTTCGAGGCCGCCGTGCGCGCCATGCCCGAGGTTCTGGAGTGTCACCTGATCTCGGGCGACTTCGATTTCCTGATGCGTGTCGCTGCCGAGGGGGCGGTGCAATACGAACGCCTCTACCGCGACCGCCTTGCGCTGTTGCCGCATGTCTCGCAGATGCGCACGCTGATGAGCCTCTCGACCGTGAAGCCGTTCGAGGGCTTCCATATCGACGAGACCTAGGCCCCGGCCAGCACCCCCAGATCGCGCAGTCCGTCGAGCACGAACTGCACCGAGAGCGCCGCAAGCAGCATGCCGAGGAGCCTGGTCACCACCAGCGTGCCGGTATGGCCCAGCGCGCGCTCCAGTACCCCGGCCACCAGGAAGAAAAGAAAGACCAGTACCACCACAGCCAGCATCACCCCATGCACCAGTGCCAGCGCTGTCGCATCGCCCCCGGTCTGCCCGGCGAGCAGGATCATGGTGGCCATCGCGCCGGGCCCCGCGATCAGTGGCATGGCGAGCGGGAACACGGAAGGGTCGTCCACCGCGACCGCCTTGCCTTCGCGCCGTTCGGTGCGCCGCTCGAACAGCATGTCGAGCGCGGTGAGAAACAGCAGGATGCCGCCCGCGATGCGGAAGGCGGGCATCGAGATGCCGATGAAGCCCAGCACCGCCTCGCCCGCGAGCCCGAAGAGCGTCAAGAGCCCCGCGCCGATCAGGCAGGCACGTAGGGCGATGCCCCGTCGGGCCCGTGCCGTCGCGCCACGGGTCAGCGCCACGAACACGGGCGTCAGCCCGACCGGGTCGATGATGACGAAAAGTGCCACGAAAGCGGTGAGCAGGGCTGTCTGGTCCATCATCCGCCCGCCGCCTCCAGCCGCTCCTGCGCCTTCAGCCAGAGGTTCTCGGCCAGCTTCAGTCCCTCGGTCAACTCCGCGCGCTTCATCTGGTAAGCCTTCGCCTGCCCCAGCATCGACGGCGTGTAGAGCGCCGGGTCGGCGAGCCGCGCATCGAGCTTCACGCGCATCTCCTCGAGCTTCTCGAGCCGCGCCTCGCAACGGCGCACCTCGTCGCGCAGCATCTTCCGCCGGTCGCGTGGCGCCGTCGCGGGTGCCGCGGCGGCAGGTTTCTCCGCCGGTTTCGCGGGCGCCCCACCCGAAAGCAGTTCCGCCCGGTAATCCTCAAGCGTGCCCTCGTAGGTCGTCACGGTACCGCTCTGGACCAGCCAAAGCCGGTCAGCGGTCAGCCCGAGGAGGTGGAAATCGTGGCTCACCACGATCACCGCGCCCGCATAGTCGGCCAGCGCCTCCACCAGAGCCTCGCGGCTTTCGATGTCGAGGTGGTTGGTAGGTTCGTCGAGGATCAGAAGATGCGGTGCGTCAAGCGTGGCGAGCAGCAGCGACAACCGTGCCTTCTGCCCGCCCGAGAGCTTTGCCACCGGCACCTCGGCCTGTTCGGCCATCAGCCCGAAACCCGCAAGCCGCGCGCGCAGCTTCGCCGGGGTCTCGCCCGGGCGGGCGCGCAGCAGATGTTGCAGAGGCGTGTCCTCGGGGACCAGTTCTTCCACCTGATGCTGCGCAAAATAGCCCACGCGCAGCTTCGTGGCCCGAGTCATGCGCCCCTCGATCAGCGGCAGCTTGCCCGCCAGCAGCTTCGAGAGCGTCGACTTTCCCTCGCCATTGCGACCCAGGAGCGCGATGCGGTCGTCCTGGTCGATACGCAGGTTGAGCCGCCGCAGCACCGGCGCTCCGCCATAGCCCACCGCGCCGCCGTCGAGCGCCAGGATGGGCGGCGAGAGAGCCTCGGGGGCGGGGAAGGCAAAGCGGACCGAGCGCTCGCGCACAGCGCCGGCAATGGGCTCCATCCGCTCGAGCATCTTCAGCCGAGACTGCGCCTGACGCGCCTTGGTCGCCTGGGCGCGAAAGCGGTCGACGAAGGACTGCAGATGCGCGCGCTGCGTCTCCTGCTTGCGGCGCTCGGCCTCGGTCTGCGCCGCGCGCTCGCGGCGCTGGCGGGCGAACTGGTCGTAGGGGCCCTGATAGAAGGTGAGCTTGCGCTGGTCGAGATGGAGGATGGCGCCAACGGCCCGGTTCAGAAGCCCTCGGTCATGGCTGATCACGATCACCGTGTGCGGATAGCGCGCCAGATAGCTCTCGAGCCAGAGCGCGCCCTCGAGATCGAGATAGTTGGTGGGCTCGTCGAGCAAAAGCAGGTCGGGCTCGGCGAACAGCACTCCGGCAAGTGCAACGCGCATCCGCCAGCCGCCCGAGAAATCCGCGCAGGGCCGTGCCTGCGCCGCCGCGTCGAAACCGAGCCCGGCGAGGATCGAGGCCGCCCGGGCCTCCGCCGACCAAGCGCCGATATCGGCCAGCCGGGTCTGCACCTCGGCGATGCGATGCGCGTCGGTGGCGCTCTCGGCCTCGGCCATCAGCCCCGCGCGCTCGGTGTCGGCGGCGAGCACCGTGGCGAGCAGCGTCTCGGGGCCCGCGGGCACCTCCTGCGCCACGCCGCCGATGCGGGCGCGGGCAGGCAGGGAAATCTCGCCGCCCTCCAGCGCAAGCTCGCCCCGGATGAGCCGGAAGAGCGTGGTCTTGCCCGCGCCATTGGGCCCCACGAGCCCCACCTTGTGGCCCGCGGGCACCTCGGCCGAAGCCCCGTCGAAGAGCAGTTGCCCGCCGATGGAATAGCGTATGTCGCGAATGGACAGCATGGCCGCGCATCTGCCCGAGCCCCCGGCGCGTGTCAATCACGGCTGCCGCCCTGTGGCGGCTTTTCAAGCCCGGCCCACCATGATAGGGGCCAGCCCGAAGCGGCACCCGCGGCGCCAACGCCGCTGCACACGAGGGCAGAACATGGCCATTCAACGCACCTATTCGATGATCAAACCCGACGCGACTGCGCGCAACCTGACCGGTGCGATCAACGCCAAGCTCGAGGCCGCGGGCCTGCGCATCATCGCGCAGAAGCGGCTGTGGCTGAGCAAGGCGCAGGCCGAGCGCTTCTACGCCGTCCACCGCGAGCGGCCCTTCTTCGACGAGCTGACCAGCTTCATGTCCTCGGGCCCGATCGTGGCGCAGGTGCTGGAAGGCGAGAACGCCATCGCGAAGAACCGCGAGGTGATGGGCGCGACCAATCCCGCCGACGCCGCCCCGGGCACCATCCGCAAGGAGTTCGCGCTCTCGATCGGCGAGAATTCGGTGCATGGCTCCGACGGCGAGGACACCGCGAAGGAAGAGATCGCCTTCTTCTTCTCGGGTCTCGAGATCGTCGGCTGACGCGCGACCGGGCGGGCCTCAGAGCCCGCCCAGCTCGCAGACGATGCGCCACTCCTCTGCCGTCACCGGCTGCACGGAGAGGCGCATGCTGTTCACCAGCACCATGTCCCTGAGCCTCGGGTCGGCCTTGCACATCTCGAGGCTGACAGGCCGCGGCAGCGGCCTAACGGCGCGGATGTCCACACATTCCCAGCGCGGGTCGTCGGTGGTGGAATCGGGGTGCGCCTCGGCACAGACCTCGACGATGCCGACGATCTCCTTGCCCTCGTTCGAGTGGTAGAAGAACCCCTGATCGCCCAACTTCATGGCGCGCATGTTGTTGCGTGCCTGGTAGTTACGCACGCCGTCCCATTCCTCGCCCGCGGCGCCCTTGGCCACCTGCCGGTCCCAGGACCACTTGAACGGTTCCGACTTGAAGAGCCAGTAGGCCATCGCTCCCTCACCCCTGCCTTGCATCGGCAATCATAGCGGCGGCGCGGGCGGCGACCACCCCCTCGGGTGCATCCGCCTCCAGCACCGCCCAGCGGATCGGGCCGGTCTCGCGCGCGAACTGCCGCGCCACCACGCCCGCGTCGGCGTCCGAGGCATCGCCCCGCCGCGTCGTGACACGCGCGGCAAGCGCCGCCTGCCCGCCCTCCAGCCAGATGCCGTGGAAAGGCACACCCGTTTCCTGCGCCAGCGCCCGTGCCGCATCGCGCTCGGCCTCGTCCAGATGCGCGGCGTCGAGGATCGCGGGCCAGCCGCCCGCCAGCGCCAGGCGCGCGCGCGCCTGCATCGCGGCATAGACCCGCGCGGAAGCCTCGCGCGTGTAGGCTTCGGCCGGCAGGCGCTCGGTTTCGCCAAGCCCCAGGA
>PHEG01000128.1 GCA_002842835.1 Alphaproteobacteria bacterium HGW-Alphaproteobacteria-2
GCTTCGCGCACCTGAACCGCTGCGCCGCTCGCCCATTGCTCCCCCAGCGCAATTGCGCCAACCTCAGCGCCGGACTCCGGCTTCAGCTGGATGAAAGTCAGGGGTCAGGTCACCACGTCCCGCGACGCGGCGACGCCAGTCGCCAGAAGGTCTCTGAACGCAAGGGCTCTCACGCTGGCGGCCCCTTGCCGCGCGACGCGCTCGGCGGCTGCCGATGCTGGTTCTCGCGGGCATCCGCAGGGCGCAGCGTGGGAGCGGCGCCTGTCATGCGTCCGGCCTCAGGCAAGGCGCCCGGGCAGGCAAGGGCGGTGCGGCGGCGGTCATGTCCTGCGCATCAGTGCGGCGAGAGCTGCGTTGCCCTCGGCCCCGGGCTGGCGGGCAAGCGCGTCGCCGGCACGCTCCCGCACCACCTGCGGCTTGTTCTGGCTCAGCTTCCAGGTGCCCTCCACCGCATCCACGCTCAGCCGGAAGGGCAGGATCGCGCGCATCATGCGGGGCATGGCAGGCGGCGACATCTTGGACTTGGTCCAGGGCCGCTTGGGCGAGAGGCGAGCCTCGTGCTCTGCCGAAAGCGCGTCGAGATGCGGCTCGAGCGCCGCCTCGGCCAGGGCCTCGAGCTGCCCGCGCAGGTGCACGGCGATGTAGTTCCATGTCGGCACCTGATCGGGGATCTGTTCAGGCGTGCCGTACCAGTCGGGAGAGATATAGGCATCGGGGCCCGCGACGATCATCAGCGCCGGGGCGGGCAGAGCAGCCCGTGCGATGGGGTTCGAGCGCGCCAGGTGGCACTCGGCGAAGGCACCATCTGGCGAGAGCAGGAAGGGCACATGCGCCGCCAGCGGCCCGGACGCGACCGAGACGGTGAGAATGCCGAAGCCCCGCTCGCGCGCGAAGGCGAGGTTTTGCTCGGCCGGGGTCTGGCGAAAGGCCGGGTTGGGATGCATCACATGCCTCTCTGCGATTGCGTGGGCCCGCCTCTCGCGGGACGCCGCACGGATACACCCTGCCCACCGTGCCTGCTAGGCCCAGGGCCCGCGCGCCCGGCCCGGCTGCGGGGCCTCCTCGCCCATCTCGCGTGCCAGCGCCACCAGCGCCGCCACCCGGTTCGCCGTCGCCGGGTGGGTCGAGAACAGCCGGTCATGGGCATGGGCGTGCAGCGGGTTGATGATGAACATATGCGCCGTGGCCGGGTTGCGCTCGGCAGCGTGGTTGTCGATCCGCGCCGCGCCCGACTGGATGCGCTCCAGCGCCGAGGCGAGCCACAGAGGGCGACCGCAGATCTCGGCCCCGGCCTTGTCCGCCTCATACTCGCGCGTGCGCGAGATCGCCATTCGCCAGCATGGAGATCGCCCCGGCGAAGGTCGCCGTGATCGTCATGATCAGCGTGTCGCGGTTTTTGATATGCGCGAGTTCATGGGCGATCACACCGGCCAGTTCCTCGCGGCTAAGGCCCTGCATCAGGCCGGTCGTGACAGCCACTGCCGCATTCTCGGGGTTGCGCCCGGTGGCGAAGGCGTTGGGTTGCGGGTTATCCATCACATAGACGCGCGGCATGGGCAGGCCCGCTCGGCCCGCCAGATCGCGCACCATGGCGTGGAGATCCGGCGCGCTGCGCGCATCCACCTCGCGCGCGCCCTGCTGGCGCAGCACCATCTTGTCGGAGTTCCACCAGGCGAAGAGGTTGATGCCCCCCGCCAGCACCAGAGCAATGACGATCCCCGCCTCGCCAGCCAGCAGGAAGCCGACGAAGAGAAAGAGTGCCGTCATCGCGGCCATCAGCATGGCCGTGCGGAAGTAACTCATGGCTCACACTCCGGATTTGCCCCTGTCGGCGCGGATATGGGGGGCGGGCACGGACGGCTCAAGTCACCCGCCCGGAGCCAGACGGCGCAGCGCCGCGCGGATCAGCGCGGGCGTCTCCGCCATGCCCTCGCCCGCCGAGGCCGCGACCGCCGCTGCCGCCTCGCCATGGCCGTAGCCGAGGTTCACCAGCGCCGAGAGCGCCTCGGCCTCCGCCCCCGGCTGCGGGGCCGCCAATGGCACCACGTGCCCCGGGGCCGACGGCTGCGGAGCTTCGCCCGGTTCCACAAGCACGCCGGGCTCCGCCCCCATTGCCATCACGCCTGCCGCCTTGTCGCGCAGCTCGTTGACCACCCTCTGGGCGAGCTTCGGCCCGATACCCGGCGCAGCCTTCACCGCCGCCCAGTCGCCGAGCGCGATGGCGCGCGACACGCCCGCCGCCCCCAGCGCCCCGAGGATCGAGAGAGCCGCCTTGGCCCCCACCCCCTGCACCGATTGCAGCAGCCGGTGCCACTCGCGCTCCTGCAACGTCAGGAAGCCGAAGAGTTGCAGCAAGTCCTCGCGCACCAGCAGTTCGGTATGCAGCCGCGCCGCCTGCCCCACCGGCGGCAGAGCGGCCAGCGTGCGCTCGGAGCAATGCACGACATAGCCCACGCCGCCCACCTCGATCAGGACGTGATCGGGGCCGCGCGCCGCGATCCGCCCCGCCAGACTGCCGATCATGCCCGCGCCCCTGCCAGCGCCGCGGCAAGCCGACCCGCGCTTTGCATGTGGAAGGCATGGCAGATGGCCACCGCCAGCGCATCGGCGGCATCGGCGCCCGCCGGATCGGCGCCGGGCAGAAGGTGGCGCACCATGTGGGCCACCTGCGTCTTGTCGGCGTGCCCCACACCCACGACCGCCTTCTTGACCGCGTTGGGTGCGTACTCCGCCACCTCCAGGCCAGCCTGCGCGGGCACCAGGAGCGCGATGCCGCGTGCCTGCCCCAGCTTCAGCGTGCCCGCCCCGTCGCGGTTGACGAAGGTGGCTTCGACGGCGGCGGCCTCGGGAGCATGAGCGCGCACCACCCCGGAAAGCAGCCCGTGCAGCGAGAGGAGCCGCTCGGCGAGGCTCGCCCCCACGGGCAGGCAGGTACCGGAGGCGACATGGACAAGGCGGCTGCCTGCCACCGCGATGATGCCCCAGCCAAGCCGCCGCAGCCCCGGATCGATGCCGATCACACGCATGGCCTGCCCTCTGCCCCTGCTCTTTCCAGACCGCTAGCACGAAACGCGAACGAATGCCAGAAGCCGCGGCGAGGCCGAATTGCTGCATTGCGGCAAAACGGGAGTG
Source organism: Alphaproteobacteria bacterium HGW-Alphaproteobacteria-2 (assembly GCA_002842835.1). Lineage (GTDB taxonomy): Bacteria > Pseudomonadota > Alphaproteobacteria > Rhodobacterales > Rhodobacteraceae > PHEG01. Next base: position 3,133 of record PHEG01000128.1, read on the forward strand.
GGAAAACGACGCTTCGCAGCCCGGAAGCGACCCTGCTTATGGCCTGATTATGGCTTTTATGACAGATATTTATGGGCCGCTGCTAAGCCATGCAACCATTGCATTGCGGCCATGCAGATGCCGATATTGCGGCGCAGCATCATTGGCTCTAGATATCGCCTCGACACCCCTTTCTTGCCGCTGGAGCACTGGCCATGGCAATCTTTGAATCCTCCCGCGCCCTCCGTGAGGGCACCTCGGTCTTCAGCCGGGTTTCTGTGCTCGCCTACCGCGTCGCAGCGGCCATCGCCGACTGGAACGCGCGCCGCGTCACCCGCAATGCGCTGTCAGCGCTCACCGACTCCCAGTTGCGGGACATTGGCCTGACCCGTGCCGATCTGGATGCGCTTCGGTAAGCTGCGCCCGCGCTGCGGCAGCGGGGTCCCGTCGGCGAGCCAACCTTCGGGCACCCCGGCCACGAGCAATCCGTCATAGAGCCGAAGGCTCAGTCGATCGGGGACGAGCAGCGCCGCGATGCGCTCCTCGACGGGATCAAGGTTCCGACCCCCGGTCACCTCGGCCAGCCGCGTCTCGTAGGCCATAAGGCCCATGGAGGCGATCAGCCCGGCCTTGAAGCCCAAAGCCAGCAGCGCCAGCAACACCACCCCGCGCACCGCGCTTCTGATCAAGGCACCCAGAAAGGCAACGGGCCGGAACGGCGCGGCACTCCGCGCGCGCCGATCGTGGCGCCCGACGTGCAGCGCTCCGACAGGCCGCGCGTCCGCACCCGCCTCTCCGGCGCGTCGCTGTTCGGCGATGCGGTCCAGACGCTGGTAGAAATGATCGAGTTGTTCTTCAGCCATGGCAGGCGCACACTAAAGGATTGGGACGGCAGCCTAGCCGCGAACCACACCTGCACCAAACCCGAGGCCGCCCCCGCGCGCGCCGGCATAGGTTTGAGCGAACGATAGGGCCGCCCCGCCATCATTGTCGCAGTTATGGAAACTGTGCCAGTCAGGCCCCCGCTTCGGCGAGCCCGGCCATGGCAGTGCGCAGCCGTCCCAGCGCGCGCTCTTCCAATTGCCGCACCCGCTCCTTCGAGACGCCCAGTTCAATGCCCAGATCGGTCAGCGTGCGCGGCTCCTCGCGCAGCCTCCGCTCGATGACGATGTGGCGCTCGCGGGCTGGCAGATCGCGCAGCGCGGCCTGCAACGCGCCCGTCACACGCCGCCGGTGCGCAGCCTCGATCACGATCTCCTCGGCCTGGGGGGCGTCGTCCTCGAGCAGATCCTGCCACTCGCGCGAGCCATCCTCGGTGCGCTGCGTGGCGTTGAGCGAGAGGTCCGCCCCCGCCACCCGGCCCAGCATGCCGCGCACCTGTTCGAGCGGCACCCCGAGGGTGCCCGCGATCTCCTCGGCGATCTCCTCGCCGGTCATCACCGCCCCACGCGCCTGCGCCCGGCGCTCGACCTCGGCGTGGATGCGGCGCAGATTGAAGAAGAGCGATTTCTGCGCCGCCGTTGCACCGCCGCGCACGATAGACCAGTTGCGCATCACATAGTCCTGGATCGCCGCCTTGATCCACCAGGCAGAATAGGTGGAAAAGCGCACCCCCCGCTCGGGGTCGAACTTGTCGGCAGCGCGCATCAGCCCCAGATGCGCCTGCTGCACGATGTCCTCCAGCGGCAACTGGTAGCGCCGGTAGCGCTGCGCGATCGAGAGCGCGAGGCGGCCATAGGCGGTGATCAGCCGGTGCAGCGCCGCCTCGTCGCGCCGGTCGCGCCACGCCCGGGCCAGATCGGCCTCGGTCTCGGCATCAAGCAGCTCCTGCGCCATTGCATGGCGGTAGAAGGCGCGCTCCGGATCGAGATGCTTGGTCATGCCGACCCCCAGTTAATATCGAGTCGAAACTATTTCGCTTCGCCCCTCCCTTGTCAACATGGTATCGGACCGCTACTTCACGCGCATGACACCCGACCCTTTGGCCGATCTCTGCGCGGAACTCATGCTGCACCTGGCGCGGCTCGGCCAGTCCGGCGGCTACGGCCAGCGGCTGACCCAGGCGCAGTGGACGGCGCTGCGCTTCTTCGCGCGGGCGAACCGCTTCTCGCGCACGCCCTCGGCATTCTCGAGCTTTCATGCCACCACGCGCGGCACCGCCTCGCAGACAGTGAAATCGCTTGTCGCCGCGGGACTGCTCGAGCGCCACCGCAGCGAGAGCGACGGGCGCAGCCTGCGCTTCGAGCTGACGGAGGCGGGGCGCACGGCGCTCGAGGAAGACCCGCTCGACGATCTCTCCCGCGCGTTGGCGGCCTTGCCCACTCCGCGCCGCGCCGATCTGCTGGCAACGCTGCGGGTGCTGGTGGAGCGGGT
>PHEG01000627.1 GCA_002842835.1 Alphaproteobacteria bacterium HGW-Alphaproteobacteria-2
GGATGCCGCGACGCTGGTCACCAGGACGGGCGGCACGCGGCGCGAGGTTCTGAAGAAGACCCGGCCCGACGACTTCCGCCCCGAGATCGCGCATGTCGCTGCCGTGCTGGCCGACCCGGCCGCGCCATCGCCAATCTCGCTCACCGCGGGGCTGGAGACAATGCTGGTGCTCGCCGCCGCCATCCGCTCGTCGGCCGAGGGGCACGCCATCGCCATCGACTACGCGCAGGGCTGGCGGCCCGAGGCGCTGCGCCCCGTGGGGGCCTGAGCCGGTGCTGGGCGGCAAACGCATCCTCGCCGTGGTGCCCGCGCGCGGCGGCTCCAAGGGCGTGCCGCTGAAGAACATCCACCCGCTGCGGGGTCGCCCGCTGATCGCGCATACCGCCGGGCTGATCGCGGGCCTTCCCTGGATCGACCGCGCGGTGGTCTCCACCGATCACGAGCGCATCGCCGAGGTGGCCGAGGCGCATGGCCTGCCCGCACCGTTCCGGCGGCCCGAGGCGCTTTCGGGCGACCGCATCGGCGACGTGCCGGTGCTGGCGCACGCGCTGGAGGAGATGGAGCGGCGCGACGGCGTGCTCTATGACGTGGTGGTGATGCTGCAACCCACCTCGCCGCTGCGCCGTGAGGCCGATGTCGAGGCGACGGTGCGGCTGCTTGTCGAGGAGGGCCGCGATGCGGTCTGGACGGTCAGCCCCACGGACCTGAAGTATCACCCGCGCAAGCAACTGACGCTGGGGCGCAAACAGCGGCGCGGTGGTGATCGACGACGCCACGATGATCTCGATCGACACGCTGGCAGATTTCGCTGCCGTGGCCGACATCATGGCAACGCGCGAAGTTGCCCCGGGCCCGGGCGCGCGCAGCCTTGTGGTGGATATCGACGGCGTGCTGGCGACCATCGTTCCCGGCAACGACTACACGCGCTCGCAGCCCATGCCCGAGAACATCGCCCGCGTGAACGCCCTGTTTGACGCGGGCCATCATATCGTGTTGTTTACCGCCCGAGGGTCCAAGACCGGCATAGACTGGCGGTCGACGACCGAGGCGCAGATGGCCGAATGGGGCGTGCGGTATCACGAATTGCGGCTGGGGAAGCCCGCCGCAGATCATTACATCGACGACAGGATGACGACGCTGGCGCAGGTGCTGGCCGATCTGGGCCTCGATCCGAAAGGGGATAACGCATGAGCGATCTTTTCGACGGGCTTTATGTGTTCGAGAT
>PHEG01000628.1 GCA_002842835.1 Alphaproteobacteria bacterium HGW-Alphaproteobacteria-2
GCGCGACTGCAACGGCCGCCGATCCGACCACGGTCGGGTATCACCTCTCGGCGCTCTACTCGCCGATCGGCTGGCTGAGCTGGGAGCGGATCGTGCGGGTATGGGACGCGGCACAGGGGTCGGACGAGGCGATCAAGGCCTTCCGCAACACGATCCTTGGCGAAACCTGGGTCGAGACCGGCGAGGCGCCGGACTGGCAGCGGCTGGCGGACCGGCGCGAGGCGTGGAAGCCGGGCATCGTTCCTGCGGGCGGGTTGTTCCTGACCGCCGGTGCCGACGTGCAGAAGGACCGGATCGAGGTCGACGTCTGGGCCTGGGGCCGGGGTTTGACAAGCTGGCTCGTCGACCATGTCCTGATCGAGGGCGGGCCGGGCGATCCGGCCTGCTGGCAACGGCTCACCGATCTGCTCGGCCGCACATGGACCCATGCCTGCGGCCAGCACATGACGTTGGCGCGGCTTGCGATCGACACCGGCTACGAGACCTCGGCGGTCTATGCCTGGTCGCGGCAGGTCGGCTTCGCGCAGGTGGCCCCGGTGAAGGGCGTCGAGGGCTTCAACCGCTCGAGCCCGGTCACCGGCCCGACCTATACCGAGAGCTACCGCTTGCTGCGCCAGGATCGTCCGACGCGCGAGGAACTGGACGCGGGCGCCGTCTGCCCGCCCGGCACCATTCACCTGCCCGACTGGGCCGACGGCGAATGGCTGAAGCAGCTGACCGCCGAGCAACTGGTGACCGTGCGCACCAAGCGCGGCTTTGCCCGGCTGGAATGGCAAAAGCTGCGCGAGCGCAACGAGGCGCTGGATTGCCGGGTCTATGCCCGCGCGGCTGCGTGGATCGCGGGCGCGGATCGGTGGCCGGAGGCGCGATGGGACGATCTCGAGGCGCAGTTCGGCATCGCAGCGCAGGACAAGAATGTTGCCGGACCTGGAAGCCCTACGCCCGCCCAGCGGCGGACGGCGCCGCGGCGGCGGACCGTGCAATCGAATTACATGAGGTGATCCATGGCCACGGCCGCTGAACTCCGCTCGCGGCGGGATGCGCTGGCCGCGCAGCGCTCCAGCGGCGTGGCGCGGGTCAGCTATGACGGCAAGTCGGTGGACTATCGCAGCCTTGCCGAGATCGACCGGGCCATCGAGGCGCTGGATCGCGAGATCGCCTTGGCCGAGGGGCGGCGGATCGTGCGCCAGGTCCGGGTGACGACGGCGAAGGGTCTGTGACGATGGGCATCCTTGATGCG
>PHEG01000129.1:0-5406 GCA_002842835.1 Alphaproteobacteria bacterium HGW-Alphaproteobacteria-2
CCAGAGCGCGGGGTCGAACTCGATCTTGTCGCGTTTCGTCTCGAAATCGGTGATGCGGTCGTTGCCCGCGCTGAAGACGAAGACATCGTTGCCCTTGCCGCCGGTCAGGATGTCGTCGCCCGCCCTGCCGTCGAGCCGGTCGTTTCCCTTGGCGCCGTCGATCCGGTCGTTGCCGCTCCCGCCGGTGAGCGTGTCAGCGGCCTTGGTGCCGGTGAGCGTCTTGTCCGGGTCGCGCGTTGGCGGCGGCGAAGGCGGCGGCGGAAGAGGAGGGACGGTGCCGGTTTGCGGAACGGAAGCGGCACCCGCGACGTCAAGATGCGCGAGGTCGAACAGCATCGCGTCAGTGAAATCCTGACGTTCCAGAGTTCTGCCGTCTGCCGTCATCACCCGCAGGCTCTCGTCGCCGAAGCGCAGCAGCGCACCGTCGGGGATGCTTTCGATGGCGAGGGCAGACACGCTGAAGACGCGCCCGTAATCCGAGATGTCGATCCGGTCGAGACCCGGCTGGAAGTCGGTGATCGTGTTCTCCTCGCCGCTGCGGGTGAAGCCCGCGCCGCCCGAGAGCGCATCCGCGCCTGCGCCACCGACGAGCAGGTCGGCGCGGGCGTCGCCCTGCAGGAGGCTACCGCCGGGCGCCGCGAAAAGGGCCGGGGCCATCGGCCCGGGCGATACGGTGAAATGCGAGAGCCCGGTCTCTGCCTGGCCTGCGGCGAAGACCTCGATCTGCCCGTCCCGGGCAATGACCGCCAGCGCGCCGACACGGGCGAGCGCAGTTTCAAGGTTGTCCGCGACGGTGTCGAGATGCAGAAGCCGCCCGCCCGGCAGCAGGGTGAACAGGCTGAGCCCGTCATCCGCTCCGCCCGCGATGACGAACACCCGGTCGCCGAGCGTGACGGTTTCCAGCACCGTCACCCCCTGAAAGCGGGTGTTGCGGTCATCGATCACCTGATCGGTGGCCTGCATGGAGCCGTCCGCGAGCACCCGCACGACGCTGAGCGAGGATGAGCCGGCGGCGGCGAGGATCGCGAAATGATCCGCGCCCAGCCGGGCCTCGGCCATTGCCGTGGGCTGGGAAACCGGCAGGCCCTGCCCGGCGGCAAGCCGGGCGAGCGGCTCCAGCCCGCCACCCGGCGCGATGCGAAAGGACATAAGGCCCTGCTCCGCCGCCGAGGCGGCGAGCAGCAGCGCCTCGCCTCCGATCTCGAGGGTGAGAAGGGCGGGTATGTCGGGCCCGGCTGCGCTGTCGCCCGCCGCGATGGCGGCAACCGGCGTCATCTGCCCGCCGGGCGCGACCTGCCAGGCGGTGATCTGCGGGCCGTCGCGCGGCGCGGTGAAGGCCATCTGCCCGGACGATGTTTCGACCATCGCCAAAGCCCCGATCGTGCCCGCGCCCCCGGGCAGCGACAGGAACGGGCCGAGGGCGCTGCCGGGGCCGAGCGCGACGCCCGAGAGCCCGCTGGAGGGCCAGCCGGTGACGACGAGGAAGGGCTGACCGTCGCGTGTGATCTGCTCGAGTTGCGCCGGTGCGGCCAGTCCCGAGACTTCGGGGAAGGACCGCTGGTCGATCAGCGACCAGGAGCCGGACGCAGCGTCCCACGCGCTGACACCGCTGCCGGACGCCACATAGAGTCGCAGCACGCCCCCAGCATCGCCGATCGCCAGCAGATCGTCGATCGCCGAGAGCAGCCCGGGCGCGGCATCGCGCAGGGTTCCCGCATGGATGAATCCGGCCATGGCCCGTCCTCCCGACACAATCCGACCCTGTGAAAGGGTGGCGGTCGGAGCGCCATTCGCGGTGGGCAAAGGGTGGCAAGTTCGGGGCGAAAGCCCGCAATTTTAGCTCAATTCCGGCAATGCCCGGGGCAGCGTACGCTGCGTCAGCAAACCCTGCACCATGTCGGCCTAGCGTCCCGCCCATCCAGAGCCGGGAGCCTGACCGATGTCCGATACCTCGCCCATTCTCGCGCTGCCCTTGATCCAGCCCGCGCAGGCGCAGAAGCACGTCACCCATAACGAGGCGCTGCGGCTGCTCGACGCGATCGTGCAGCTTGCCGTGCTCTCGCGCGGCCTGCGCGCGCCGCCGCCGCTGCCGCAGGAGGGCGCGCGCTACATCGTGGCGCAGGGCGGGCTGGTGGAATGGGCGGGACGCGACGGAGAGATCGCGCTGCGCGAGAACAGCACCTGGGCCTTCCTGGCCCCGCGCCCCGGCTGGCGGGCGCAGGACATGGAGACGGGCGAGACGCTGGTCTTCGACGGCAGCGCCTGGGCGGGACCGGGCGAGCGGCCGTTGCGGGTGGCGGAGCTGGGGGTGAACGCCGCGCCGGATGCCTTCAACCGGCTGAGCGTGGCGGGCGATGCGACCCTGCTTTCCCACGCCGGGGGCGGCCATCAGGTAAAGGTCAACAAGGCAGGGCCGGGCGATACCGCGAGCCTGCTCTTTCAGACCGGCTTTTCGGGCCGGGCCGAGATGGGGCTGGCGGGAGAGGAGAATTTCTCGGTCAAGGTCAGCCCCGACGGTGCGTCCTGGGTAACCGCGCTGCGCCTGTCGGCCAGTGACGGGCGCGCCACGCTCGGGCAGGTGGAGGCCGCGGGTTATGGCGGCGCGGGCGTTCAGGCGGGGCCAAGCGACACCACGCCGGGGCGGCTCATGCGTGCCGATTTCGGCTATTCGCCGGGCAACCTGCTGGGGCCGGTAGCGCTGGCCGGGGGGCAGCCAGAAGGCGCGGTGATCGAGCGTGGCAGCGGGCCCGACGGGCACTATACCCGTTGGGCAGACGGCACGCAGATCTGCTGGGCCGAGGTCAGCGTGCCGGGCGTGGCGCAGGCGATCGGCGCGATCTTTGCTTCTGCGCCGCTGGCCTGGTCCTTTCCCGCGCCCTTCGCCGGGGAGGTGAGCGGCGCGGCAAGCGCCCAGCAGGCGGACGCCTGGGCCGGGCTCTCGGGGGTTGGCGCCAGCGGCGCGATGGCGCGCGCCTTCGCGCCGCTGGCGCTGGGGGCTGTGAGCCTGCGGCTGCTGGCGGTAGGGCGCTGGGGCTAGCGGGCGAAACCCGGGCCCGCGTGCCAGCGGGCGGCATCGGCGATCATCTTCTCGAGCTGTGAGCGCGCCGGTTGCCAGCCGAGGTCTGCCTGCGCCCGGGCGCTGCCGCAGACGAGCGCGGCTGCATCGCCCGTCCGGCGCGGGCCTTCGGTCAGCGGCACGCGACGGCCGGCGACGGCCTCGGCAGCGGCGATCACCTCGCGCACCGAGAATCCGCGCCCGGTGCCAAGGCAATAGACCCCGCCGCCGCGCCCCTCCAGCATCCGCGTGAGCCCGGTGACATGGGCATCCGCCAGATCGCTCACATGCACATAGTCGCGGATGCAGGTGCCGTCCGGCGTGGGATAGTCGGTGCCATGAAGCGTGAGCGCCGCGCGCCGCCCTGCGATGGCGTCAAGAACGAGGGGGATGAGGTGGGTCTCCGGGCAGTGCTGCTCGCCAACTTCTGCCTCCGGGTCTGCGCCCGCAACGTTGAAATAGCGGAAGATCACGCTTTCCAGCCCCGCGCTTGCCGCGAAGTCGCGTAGCATGCCCTCGATAGCCAGCTTCGAGCCGCCATAGGCGTTGATCGGGCGTTGCGGCGTGTCCTCGTCGAGCAGCACGCCGTCCTGGTCACCGTAGGTGGCGCAGGTGGAGGAGAAGACGAGCCGCGCGCAGCCCCCCGACAGAAGCGCCTCGACGAGGTTGAGCGCACCGGTGACGTTCTCGCGCCAGTAGCGGCCCGGGTCGGCCATCGACTGACCCACGAGGCTCAGTGCCGCGAAATGCATCGCCGCCACCGGCCGCCAGCGCGCCACTACCCCGGTAAGGCAAGCCGCGTCGCGCAGGTCGCCCTGCTCGAAGGGGCCGAAGCGCACTGCCTCGCGCCAGCCGGTGGAGAGGTTGTCGAAGGTCACCGGAGTGAAGCCCGCGCGCGCCAGGGACTTGCAGACATGCGCGCCGATGTAGCCCGCGCCACCCGTCACCAGAACATGGGTCATACTGTCCCGCCTGCCGCACGCCTCGCGCGGGTTCTAGCAGAGCTTCTGCGGCGCGTCACCCGTCAGCGGATGCCGTGCTGCTCGCCGGGGGGGCCGCTTCGGTAGTCGTAGGGACCCGGTACCGTCACGGGTTCAGGTTCAATCTCGCGCACGGCCCGGCGGGTCTCCTGGCGTTCGTCGCGCCGGGGCTGGCGCTCGGTGCGCCGCGCTTCCTGTTCGGCGCGTGCCCGCACCTCGGCGCTCGCCTGCGTCTCGCGGCGCTCGACGCGCGTGTTCTCTCGGCGCCCGTCACGTCCGTCACGTCCGTCACGTCCGTCACGTCCGTCACTCCCGTCACGTCCATCGCGTGGCCGGTCGTCGAATCGCCCGCGGCGGTGGTCCTGGTTGCGCTCGTAGGGGTGGTTGCTCGGGTGATAGAGGCGCCGCCTGTCGCTTTCTCGGATCCGGTAAAAGGCAGGCAGGCGCGTCGTCCGCAGCCAACGCCCGCCTTTAGGGTAGTACCACACTTGCCCAGCCGGATAGTAGTAGACGTTCGCCGCCGGGTAATAATCATAATAGAAGGCGGTGCTGCCGTAGGCGGGGCCGTAATAGGCGCCCTCTTCGGCCACGCAGCCCGTGAGCGCCAGGGCGGGTGCGCCCAGCGCGACGGTTCTCAGGAACATGCGACGGTGCATCGGTTCTCTCCGGTCATCCTCGGTTCCAGTCCTGCACATAAGCGGGCGGTGTGCATGTTGCCTCGCGCATGCCGAGCGCCCGCAACACCTCGGCGGTGGGCACGATGCCCGAAGGTCCGGTGACGACGGCGCGGTAGAGTGCGGCCGAGGCAGCCTCGCCGCGCAACCACATGCTCTGCTCGATATAGAGGAAGCGCGCGTCCCAGCCGACGCAGCGGCTGTGCATCTCCACCCTGTCGAAGACCCGCACGCGCCGCCGCCAGCGCACCGAGGCGCCCGCCATGGTCATCCCCCAGCGCCGGCGGCGCAGCATCCCCGCGAGGCCGGTGCGCATGGTGAGCGGGAAACGCCCCAGATCGTAAAGCGTGAGCGAACGACCGTTGTTGAGTTCCATCCAAATGTCGAGATCCCAGGGCCAGCAGATGTGGTGCGAAACATGCGTGCCTGTCAGCGGTAGCGGGAACGAGAGCGCGGCCAATGCCATGCCTTTGACCATGCGCAGAACGGGATACATCGTGCGCGCTCAGCTCCAGGTCGGGTGGAAGCGCCCGGCGGGCGAAAGTGTGAAAATCTCGCAGCCATCCGCCGTGACCCCCACCGAATGCTCGAACTGAGCCGAGAGCGAGCGGTCGCGGGTGATTGCCGTCCAGTCGTCGGCGAGGATCTTCGTCTCGGGGCGGCCGAGGTTCACCATCGGCTCGATGGTGAAGAACAT
>PHEG01000129.1:5465-8248 GCA_002842835.1 Alphaproteobacteria bacterium HGW-Alphaproteobacteria-2
GCCCGCGACGAACATGCGCGAGGTGTCGCCATACCAGCCGTCCAGGATCACCGTCACGTCGATGTTGAGGATGTCCCCGTCGATCAGCCGGTCGTCGCCGCGCGGGTGCTTCTCGTGTTTGGAGCCGGGGATGGGCGAGCCGGGGATGCCGTGGCAGACCACATGATTGACCGAGATGCACGAGGCATGCCGGTAGCCGCGATATCCGATGGTCGCCGAAGTGGCGCCCAGCGCCGCTACCCGTTCGGTGATCACGCGGTCGATCTCGCCGGTCGTGACGCCCGGGCGGACCAGATCGCGCATCTCGTCGAGGATTTGCGCCGCCACTCGGCCCGCCGCGTGCATGCCCGCGAAATCGGCCCGCTCGTGGATGCGGATGCCATCCTTCGTGACCCTGCCGTGGTGCCGGTCGTCCATGCGGTGCTCTTCCTTTCGCGGCCTAGATAGGTCGAAACGCCCTCTACCGCCAGAGCCGCCTTCGCGTCAAATCTCCGCGGGGAGCGGCGTGGCGAGACGCACGCCCTCGACCGCGATCTCCGTGCCATGGGCGATCATTTCCACCCCTGCCGCGTGCGCGGCGGTAGCGGCGGCGGAATAGGCCGGGTCGATGTCGGCGGCCAACCGCATGGCAGTGCAATCGGTGCGCTGCACGACATAGAGCATCACCGCCCGGCCGCCCGCGCGCGCCACCGCGGCCAGGTCGTGCAGATGCCTCGTGCCACGCGCTGTCACGCAATCGGGGAACTCGGCGAGGCCCGGGCGGCGCATCAGATGCACGTTCTTTGCGGTTGCCGTAGGCCACCTCGGCGCGCAGGCCGCCATAGCCGGCAAGCGCCGGGATGGCTTCCGCTTCCAGCGCGTCGCGCACGATGCGGTTGGGCACACCGGTGTCGATGCCCGCCAGATGCCCGCCCGGCAATTCCGTCAGCCGCCAGCCGAAGGCCATCTTGCGGCCCGTCACCGGCTCCAGCCAGATCCGCTGACCGGGCTCGGCGAGCCCGGTCATGGCGCCGGGGTTCGGGCAATGGGCGGTCACCTCCTGCCCTGTCCCTTCCAGCAGAGCATCCGCGAGGAAACGCTTGTAGCGGCGCAGGAGTCGTGCAGGAACGAGAGGGGTTTGAAAGCGCATGGGCCGGGCCTATACCCGTGCCCGGCAGCAGGCAAGGAGCGGCGCATGGAGACCCCGACGGCGGCGATGCTGGTGATCGGCGACGAGATACTCTCGGGGCGCACGCGCGATTCCAACATGCACCATCTGGCGAAGGAACTGACGCAGGCGGGCATCACGCTGGCCGAGGCGCGGGTGGTGCCCGACGCGCACGCGCGCATCGTGGCGGCGGTGCGGGCGCTGAGCGGGGACTACACCCATGTCTTCACCTCGGGCGGCATCGGGCCTACCCATGACGACATCACCGCCGATGCGGTGGCAGACGCCTTCGGCACGCCGATTGGCGTGCGCGCCGATGCGCGCGCGCTGCTGGTGGCACATTACGCGAAGACCGGCACCGAACTCAACGCCGCGCGGCTGCGCATGGCGCGCATCCCCGAAGGTGCCACGCTGATCGAGAACCCGATCTCCGCCGCCCCCGGCTTCTCGCTGCACAATGTGCATGTGATGGCGGGTGTGCCCGCGATCTTCGAGGCGATGGTGGCCTCGGTCCTGCCGAGGCTCAGAGGGGGGCCGCCCGTACTCTCACGCAACCTGCGCGTGGAGGTGCCCGAGGGCGAGGTCGCCGAAGCGCTGGGGGCGGCCGCGGCGGTCTTCGCAGATGTCTCGATGGGCTCCTACCCGTTCATCCGTGCCGGGCGCTATGGTACGAACCTCGTTCTGCGCAGCCCCGACGCCGCGCGCCTGGCCGAGGCTGTTGCGCACCTCCACGCCACGCTGCCCGCGCCGGCGGTGGAGGAATGAAGGCACCCGCGCCCGCCGCCCTCTTCGCGGCGCTCGAGGCGACGTGGCCCGCGGCGGAGGTCCGGGAGTGCGGCCCCTTCCGGCTGCGCCGCGGCGCGGGCGGCGGCAAGCGAGTCTCGGCGGCCACCTGCGAGGGGGACTGGCAGGAGGCCGACATTGCTGCCGCCGAGGCCGGGATGCGGGCGATGGGGGAGGCGCCGCTCTTCATGATCCGCCCGGGCGACGAGGCGCTCGATGCCGCGCTCGCCGCGCGTGGCCATGCCCTGGTCGATCCGGTTCTTGTGCTGGCCGCACCCGTAGCCGCGATCGCCGCCCACGCGCCCCCCGGCATGGCCTGCCTGTCGGTCGAGCGACCGCTGGCGATCATGCGCGAGATCTGGGCCGCGGGCGGCATTGGGCCCGCGCGGTTGCAGGTCATGGAGCGTGCCGCCGCACCGCACCGCAGCTTCCTCGCCCGCCAGAACGATCGCCCGGCGGGCGTGGCCTTCGCCGCGGTGGCGGGCGATATCGCCATGCTGCACGCGCTGCATGTGTCTTCGGAGATGCGCCGCCAGGGTGTGGCGCGGAACATCTTGGGGCGCGCGGCTGAGTGGGCACAACATTTTGGAACAAAATGGTTTTCTGCAGTCACGACCGGCGAAAACATGCCTGCCCACCGGCTCTTTGCTGGCCTCGGGATGCAAGCTGTGGCTAATTACCACTACAGGCTGTGGATAACGCCGGGGACAGAGAGCAGGTGACCCAGAAGGGCGATCAGGTGACGGCGCTCGATCTGCCGCAGGTCGAGCCGCTGCCCGACGAGACCGCGCGCTATTTCGCCATCTGCGAGGAAAGGCTGGGCCTCGTGCCCAACGTGCTGCGCGCCTATGCC
>PHEG01000130.1 GCA_002842835.1 Alphaproteobacteria bacterium HGW-Alphaproteobacteria-2
TCGTGGCAGGCGCCGCAGGCCTCGGTCAGAAGCTGCTCGCTGGCCGCAGCCGGGGCGGCATGGCCCGCGACAAGCGCCAGGGTAAGGGCGGAAGCCGCCCCGGCAAGCCGTTTCATCGTGTTCCCTCCTGTCGGTGAATTCCTTGTGGGGTTGTCCCCAGCCCCCGCGCCGCCAGCCAGCCGTGCATCAGCCGGGAGGTCTCGGGTGCGAGGGCGGGGGTAATCGTCCTGCCGAAGGTCTCGGCATCGGGCAGCGGGCCGCCGCGCAGCCGGTCGAGCACCGGCGCCAGCGGCTGCCCCGCCACGAAGGCCACGCCGTCGGGTTCCTCGGGGGTGAGCAGCACATCGGCCTCGGCCAGCCTCCCGCCCGCCACCACGACGCGGCGCGCGCGCTGCGGCGCTGCCAGTTCGGCATGGGCGGGCGCATCGTCGGGCCAGGCGCCGCGCTCGGCCCAGAAGGGGCCTGCCTGACCGGCGAGGCGGTAGAGATCGCGCCCCACCCGCGCCTGCCGCCAGAAGGCGGAGACCACCCGCTCGCGGTGGAAGCGCCGGGCCAGCGCGCCGTCGCCCTCCAGGATGTCGAGCGCCATGGGAACCGCGGCCAGCGCCGAGGAGAAGGCCCAGAAGAGCCCGTGCCCCGAGAGCGGGTCCATCGCCACCGCCGCATCGCCCAGGACGAGCAGGCCCTCGGGCAGGTCGGGCGCGTTGAGCCGCAACTCTCCCGCGGCGCGCTGCGCTGACGCCGGAAAGGGCACGGCCTCGCCCGCAATCTCGGCCCAGAGCGCGGGCAGCGGCAGGGTGCGCGCGCGTGCCGCATCGGTGACGACCTGCACCCAGGTGCCGCGCCCGGCCACCGGCATCTGCCAGACCCAGCCGCCGGGCCGCGCCGCAACCTGCGAGACCCTGCTGCGCGCCTCGCCATCCGACCAGCCAGCGATGGCGAGCCCCGCCGGGCCGCGCAACCGCCCGCGCGCGGCCGGCGCGCGCCGGCCGCGCGCCTCGATCAGCAGCCGCGCGCTGATCGGCCCGGCCGATGTCTCCATCACGCCGCGGTCCGGTTCCAGGCGCGCGACCCGGGCGCGCAACACCTGCACGCCCTCCGTCGCCGCCAATTCCAGAAGCGCGGCGTCGAATATTGCGCGGTCCACCGGATGCTCGCGGTTGAAGGCGCCGTCCCGCTCGCCCCAGAGACTCTGGCGGGGCACCGCCGCGCCAACCCCGGCGTCGGGCAGCCCAAGCCGCGCAACCAGCGCCGCGACCCGTGGTGACAACCCCTCGATGCGCCGGACGCCCACCGGCAGCGTGGCCAGCGCCACGCACAACCCGGCGCGCGCCAGCAGGATGGCCGCGAGCGCCCCGGCGGGGCCTCCTCCTGCGATGGCGGCATCGTGCTGGCGCATGGCTTGCCCGCTGGCCTGATGACAATTGCGTGACGACAGGCTGCCACGTGCGCAGCCTTGCGGGAAGGACAATTCCGGCCAATTTGTCGCAGGGGGCATTGAAAGGGGGGGCGATTGAGGTAGGCTCGCCTGGTCGGCCGATTGCCCGGCCCCTTTGGGGAACGCGGAACATGCCCGAGAACGGGTACATCGTCGCCACCACGCTGCGCGGCCCGCTGGAAGCCTTCCGGCGCATGGGCGGCGATGCGGAAACTCTGGTGCGCCACCATGGGCTTGCCGCGGGCGCGCGCGACGCGCCGCCCACCGTCGCGCTGCATCGCTTCGTCGGCGTTTTCCAGTCGGCCGCGGCAGGTGTGTGCGACAGTACCTTCGGCTGGCGTGCGGGCCAGGCCTTCGATCTGTCGGACCTGGGCGAGATGGGCACCGCGCTGGAGACAGCACCGACGCTCGGCGCCGCACTCGCAACCTTCTGCCGCGCATTCGCGGCGGTGCAGAGCGACTCGGTGCTGCGGCTGCATGTCTCGGGCGGGCGGGCGCATCTCTGCTACCGCATCCTCGACCCCAATCTATGGCCGCGCGACCAGGATGCGGAATTCACCATGTCGATCCTCTCGCGGCTGATTGCGCGCGCCGCGGGGCCGGGCTGGCGGCCCATCGCGCTCGAGTTCGAGCATGGCGCGCACGCGGGTCTTGCCGACGAGTCGGCGGCGCTGCACTGCCGAATCGGCACCGGGGCAGAGTGGAACGAGCTGATCTTCCACGAGCGCGTGCTCGACCTTCCGATGCCGGGCCGCGACGTGGCGGTGTTCCGCCCGCTTCTCGACGCGATCGTCGGGGCTGCGCGGGCGCGTGAGGCCGGACTGACAATCTCGCGGCGGGTGCGCCAGATCCTGCTGGCCGACCTTGGCCACGGCGGGGTGACCGAAGCCAGGATCGCGGCGCAGCTTGGTCGGTCGGAGCGCACCCTGCGCCGCCAGTTGCGCGCCGAGGGCGCAGTGTTTTCCGAACTCTTGGCGCAATGCCGCATCGATCTCGCGCGCCACTGGCTGAGCGAGGGCACGCTCGACGCGCCCGATATCGCGCTCAGGCTGGGCTATTCCGACCCGTCGGCCTTCCGCCGCGCCTTCCGCCGCCGCACCGGGCAGACGCCAGCCAGCTTGCGCGCAGCGACGCATCGGGCCTGAATGGCCGCGCGTTCAGTCGCGCGTCTCCTCCGGGTCCACACCCCAGATCTCGGTCTTCATCACCCAGCCGCGGGTGCGGCCCACCGCAATGCGGCACCAGTCGGGGGCGCAGCGCCCGAGCCGGGCGATCACCCCTGCCTCGGCAAAGGCCACGGGCGTGGCGTCCGGGCGGGGCTGGCTGCGCAGGGGCACCATCTCGCCCTCGACGATCACCGTGCGAACTCCCGAAAGCAGCGAGTAGTGCATCCAGCCGCCCGCACCGTCGCGGTCCTCGACGCGGCGCCAGTGGCCATACTCGGCCACCACCTTCAACGGCATGTCGGGGCGGGTGAATACCCAGTCCACCCGGTGGTTGCGCGCCGGTCCGCGCCGCGCGAAGCCCTGGTCCGTCTTCATCGAGACGAAACGCGGCAGCGGGCGTTCGGTGGAGGCACCTGTCTGCTGTGCGGCAAGCGGCGGCGCCGCCGCCAGCATCGCCACAATGCACCATGCCGTCGCCCGGCCCGCCAGCCCTGTCCGAAGCATCTGCCCCGCCTCCGGAAATCCGCCTCTCAGGGGTTCTTGTGCAGGCTTTCGCCTTGCCCCCATGGCGCGGAGTTTGCCACTATGGCCGCGACAAATCCAGCAGGGATGGTGCCTTCATGCCGGGTCAGAAACTTCGCGTCACAGTAACCCGCCGTCTGCCCGAGGCGGTAGAGACCCGGATGAAGGAACTCTTCGACGTCACATTGCGCGACGATGACCGCGCCATGAGCCGCGACGAGCTTGCCGCGGCCATGCGCGGCTCCGACGTGCTGGTGCCCACGATCACCGACCGGATCGACGCCGGGCTTCTGGCCCAGGCGGGCGAGAAGCTGAAGCTGATCGCCAACTACGGCGCGGGCTTCGATCATATCGACGTAGCCTCGGCCCGGCAGCGCGGCATCCTCGTGTCGAACACGCCTGGCGTTCTGACCGAGGATACGGCGGATGCCTCCATGGCGCTGATCCTCTGGGTGCTGCGTCGTTTCCGCGAGGGGGCGAACCTGATGCAGGCGGGCAGCTGGGAGGGCTGGAGCCCGACAGCGCTGATGGGCCGCCGCGTGGGCGGCAAGCGGCTTGGCATCCTCGGCATGGGGCGCATCGGCCTGGCGCTGGCGCGCCGTGCGCATGCCTTCGGGCTGCAGATCCACTACCACAACCGAAAGCGCCTGCGTCCCGAGACCGAGGTGGAGGTGGAGGCGACATACTGGGAAAGCCTCGACCAGATGCTGGCGCGGGTGGACATCCTCTCGGTGAACTGCCCGCACACGCCCGCCACCTTCCACCTGATCAGCGCGCGGCGACTGAAGCTGATGAAACCCACGGCGGTGATCGTGAACACCTCGCGCGGCGAGGTGATCGACGAGAACGCGCTGACCCGCGCGCTGCGCGCGGGCGAGATCGCGGGGGCGGGGCTCGATGTCTTCGAGCACGGCACCGAGATCAACCCGCGGCTGCGCGCGCTGCCCAACGTCGTACTCCTGCCGCACATGGGCTCGGCCACCGAGGAGGGGCGAATCGAGATGGGCGAGAAGGTTATCATCAACATCAAGACCTTCGCCGACGGCCACCGCCCGCCCGATCAGGTGGTGCCCGCCATGCTCTGACCCGGTGCCGGGCGGCAGAGCGTGAAAAGGGCGGCGCGCGAATGGATGCCCAGCTTGGCATAGGCGCGGCGCCGGTAGGTGACGACGCTGTGGAGAGCGCCGAGAGCGGCGCGGGCAGGCCCGGTTCGGGGTCGGCCTCGAAATGCCAGAGCGCCAGCCGCGCCAGAAGGCGCGCCAGGGCATCCGCCACCGGCACCGTGGCGCGCCAGTAGAAGTTGACGGCGATGCGCAGCCGCCGCCCGGCCACCAGCACCGCCGACTTGTCGCGGATGCCCGGCCGGTCGAAGAAGCGGGCGCGATAGTCGGGCGGCATGGCACCCAGGTGATCGGCCAGCCTGTGCAGTTCCGCCGCACCGGGCGCCAGCGCCAGGATGCGCGGATGGAGCGGGTCCTGCGCGAAGCCGTCGGCGAGATAGTCCGAGGCCAGACGCGCCCCGAGCCGCGCCTCGTCGAAATTGCGCGACAGAAGGCATGTGGCGCCGCCACCCGCATAGGCGAAGATCATGATCTGATCGGCACCCGCAGCCTGCACCAGATCGAGGAACGGCGCGACGAAGCCCTCGCCGCCCGAATGTTCCAGGCAAGTCTCGATCCGCTCCAGCAGGCC
>PHEG01000131.1 GCA_002842835.1 Alphaproteobacteria bacterium HGW-Alphaproteobacteria-2
GGCACGGAAGGCACGGAAGCGCGCCGCTTCCGCCGAGGTCGGATTGGCCTCGAGCGTGATCTCCGCGTCGTCCTCCAGCACCCAGCGTGCGGCGATCCGTTCCAGCAGGTCTCCCGCGAGCGCTGGCGGCATCAGGCTGGGCGTGCCGCCGCCGAAGAACACGCTGCCAAGGCGCCGCCCCGGCGTCAGCGCCGCGACACGGTCGATCTCGGCGAGCATTGCCCGCCGCCATCGCCCGACGTCCACCCGCGTCGCGACATGAGAGTTGAAATCGCAATAGGGGCACTTCGCGGCGCAGAATGGCCAGTGCAGATAGAGCGCGAACCCGCCGGCCCGCCAGTCCTCATCATCCCCCGAGACAGGCATTTGCCAGCTTCCGGAAGGCCACCGCACGGTGGCTGATGGCGTCCTTCTCCTCCGGCGCCATCTCGCCGAAAGTCAACATGTGGCCCTCGGGCACGAAGACCGGATCGAAGCCGAAACCGCGTGTCCCGCGCATCGGCCAGATCACTCGTCCTTCGACTCGCCCTTCGAAGACCCGATCCTCGCCATCCGGCCAGGCGAGGCAGAGGGCGCAGACGAAGGTGGCGCGATGCGGCTCCAGCGCACCCGAGGCTGCAATCTCCGCGTGAAGTCGCGCCATGGCCAGCACGAAATCCCGTCCCGTTCCGGTTTCCGCCCAGTCCGCGGTATGCACCCCCGGCGCGCCGCCGAGCGCTTCAACGCAAAGCCCGCTGTCATCGGATAGCGCTGGCAGCCCGCTGCCCAGCGCCGCCGCATGGGCCTTGATGCGTGCATTGCCGGCAAAGCTCACTTCCGTCTCATCGGGTGCGACAAGCCCGAATTCCCCGGCCGGAAGAGCGGCAATGCCGGAGGGGGCAAGCAGCGCGCCGATCTCGACGATCTTCCCGGGATTGTGTGATGCAACCACCAGTTGCGATCCGATCCGCCTCATGTCGCCGCCACGGCCGCCTTCTGCGCCGCCACCAGCCGCCCGATGCCGCTATCGGCAAGATCCAGAAGCTGGCCCAGATGGGCGCGGCTGTAGGGCGCCCCCTCGGCCGAGGCCTGCACCTCGACAAGCGCACCCTCCCCGGTCATCACCACATTGGCATCGGTTCCCGCCTCGCTGTCTTCGGCATAATCGAGATCGAGCACCGCCTGCCCGGCATAGATCCCGCAACTGACCGCCGCCACATGGCTGATCAGGGGATCGGTCCGCAGCGCGCCCGCCTTGCGCAGCCTGTCGCAGGCAATCCGCAGCGCCACCCAGCCGCCGGTGATTGCCGCGCAGCGCGTGCCACCGTCGGCCTGGAGCACGTCGCAGTCGATGGTGATCTGCCGCTCGCCCAGCGCCGCGCGATCCACAGCGGCGCGCAGGGCGCGCCCGATCAGCCGCTGGATCTCGGTCGTCCGTCCGGTCTGCCGCCCGGCGACTGCCTCGCGGCGGTTGCGCGTCGTGGTGGCGCGCGGCAGCATGCCGTACTCCGCGGTCACCCAGCCGAGCCCGGTGCCCTTGAGAAACGGCGGCACACGATCATCGAGCGAGGCGGTGCACAGCACATGGGTATCGCCCAACCGGATCAGGCACGAGCCCTCGGCATGGCGCGTCGCGTCAGGCTCGATTGTAATCGCCCGCATTTCATCTATCTTTCGTCCCGAAGGTCGCATCGCGTTCCCCTTTCCGCGCTTGCCGTCCCTTATCCCCCGGCGGCTGCCACTGGCAAGGCGAAACGGGCCGGGCGGCGCTTGGCAGGACCACGAACATGGACGACGTTACGGCACCGCTCTCAGACCTCAACGACCGAAGCCGCGAGGTTTTCCGGCGGCTTGTCGAGGCTTATCTCGATACCGGCGATCCGGTGGGGTCGCGCACGCTGGCGCGCGATTTCTCTGAGCGAATTTCCGCGGCGACCATCCGCAACGTGATGCAGGATCTGGAGTATCTCGGGTTGCTCGACAGCCCGCATGTCTCTGCCGGTCGGGTGCCGACCGAACTCGGACTGCGCCTTTTCGTTGACAGCCTGCTCGAAGTTTCCACGCTCTCCGACGAGGAGCGCCGACGCATAGATGCCGGTCTCGCGGGGAACGACGGCGATATCGGCACACTGCTCGACCGCGCCGGCGCGCTGCTTTCGGGCCTCACCCGAGGAGCCAGCCTCGTGCTTGCGCCCAAGCACGAGGCGCCGATCAAGCATGTCGAGTTCGTCTCGCTTGCTCATGACCGCGCGCTCGTCGTCCTGGTGACTGCCGACGGCCATGTCGAGAACCGGCTCTTCACGCCGCCGCCCGGCCAGACACCCTCGTCGATGCGCGAGGCGGCGAATTTCCTAAATGCCGTGGCCGCCGGCCGCACCCTGACCGAATTGCGCGGCGAGATGGAGCGCGAGTTGGCCGCCCGCCGCCGCGAACTCGACGATCTGGCCCGCGCCATGGTCGAAAGCGGCCTGGCGGTCTGGCAGAACGCCGGCGAGAGCCAGGAACGGCTGATCGTGCGCGGTCGGGCGAATCTTCTGGGCGGCATGGAGGCGCAGGCCGATCTCGACCGGGTGCGCGAGCTTTTCGACGATCTCGAGCGCAAGCGCGACATCGTGCACTTCCTCGAACTGGCTGACGAGGGTGCGGGCGTGCGCGTGTTCATCGGCTCGGAGAACAAACTTTTCTCGCTTTCGGGTTCCTCTCTGGTCGTGTCTCCGTATATGAACGCTGACCGCAGGATCATCGGTGCGGTGGGCGTGATTGGCCCGACCCGGCTCAACTATGGCCGGGTCGTGCCGATTGTCGACTACACGGCACAACTGGTGGGCCGGATGCTCTCCGGCACGGGCTGAGAGGAGACGCGCAGCTGATGGCAGAAGCAAAACGACAGAGCAATGCAGAGCAGGCCGAGGACCAGCAACTCGCAGGGACGGCGCCGCAATCCCCCGAAATCGCGGCCGGCACCGAACCGGAGTCGACCGCGCCAGAAGAAGGGGAGCTTGCTGCCCTGCGAACGGAATGCGCCGAGTTGAAGGACCGGCTCCTGCGCGCGATTGCCGAGGCGGACAACGCCCGCAAGCGCGCCGAACGTGACCGCCGCGAGGCCGAGGCCTACGGCAGCACCCGGCTCGCCCGGGACATGCTGCCGGTCTACGACAACCTTCGCCGCGCGCTCGACGCCTCCGGGTCCGAACCCGACGCCGCCGCCCGCGCGGTCATAGAGGGTGTCGAGTTGACACTGCGCGAGCTTTCAAACGCCCTCGCGCGGCACGGGATCGAGCGCATCAGCCCGCAGATCGGAGATGCCTTCGATCCGCAGCTGCACCAGGCGATGTTCGAGGCGCCGGTGCCCAGCGTGCCTGCGGGCCACCTGATCCAGGTCGGTGCCGAGGGGTTCCTCATCCACGGGCGGCTCCTGCGCCCGGCGCAGGTCGGGGTCTCCTCGTTTCGCGGAACCGTGGCCACCGACCCGGCGCAAGGCGATAATGACTCAGCCGCGCAGTAACCGCTGCAGCTCATAAACCAGATCGAGCGCCGCGCGCGGGGTGAGCCCGTCGGGCTCGACCTCCGCCACGCGCGCCGCCACGGCGGCGGCACCGGCGGGTGGTCCGGGCGGCGCGGGACGCGCCGCCGCCGCAGAGAAGAGCGGCAGCTCACCCATCAGGTCGGCGGTTGCCCCGCGCCCACCCGCGCCGGGACCCTGCTCCAGTTCGGCCAGAATCATCCGTGCCCGTGCCACCACCGATGGCGGCAGCCCGGCCAAGCGCGCGACCTGCACGCCGTAGCTGCGATCGGCAGCGCCCTCTGCCACCTCGTGCAGGAACACCACCTCGCCCTCCCATTCGCGCACCGCCACGGTGGCGTTGGCGAGCCCCGGCAGCCGCCCGGCAAGCCCGGTCAGCTCGTGGTAATGGGTGGCGAAGAGCGCCCGGCAACGATTTACCTCGTGCAGGTGCTCAAGCACCGCCCAGGCGATCGACAGCCCGTCCCAGGTCGCCGTGCCGCGGCCGATCTCGTCGAGGATGACCAGGGCGCGCGCATCGGCACGGTTGAGGATGGCCGCGGTCTCCACCATCTCGACCATGAAGGTCGAACGCCCGCGTGCCAGGTCGTCGGCCGCGCCGACCCGGCTGAAAAGCTGCGAGACGAGCCCGATATGCGCCCGTTCCGCTGGCACGAAGCTGCCCGCCTGCGCCAGCAGTGCGATCAGGGCGTTCTGCCGCAGATAGGTGGACTTGCCTGCCATGTTGGGCCCGGTCAGGAGCCGGATGCGCGGTGCCGCACCGCCCAGTCTGCAGTCGTTCGCCACGAAGGGTGCCCCGCCGCCTTCTACGGCGACCTCGGCAAGTGCCGCCGCGACATCGACCTCGGCGAGCCCCGCCGCCGCACTGCCGAGCGGCCCCGCCGCCGCCAGTACCGCCGCGCGCAGATCCGCGAAGATGCGCCGCTCGATCTCCAGGGCGCGCGCGCCAGCGTTCAGCATCCGCGTCTCGAGCTGCGCGAGATCAAGCGTGGTGAAGCGCAGCGCGTTCGCCGTGGTCTGGCGGTGGATGAAGGTCTCCGAGAGGGGCGCTGCCAGCATCCGTTCGGCGTGCCGCGCGGGCACCTCGACGAAATAGCCGAGCACGTTGTTGTGGCGGATCTTCAGCGCCGTGATGCCCGCCGCCTGCGCCAGATCCGCCTGCATCGCCGCGATCACCCCGCGCCCTTCGTCGCGCAGGCGCCGCACCGCGTCGAGCTCGGCATCGAAGCCTGCGGCGATCGTGCCCCCATCACGCAGCAGAAGCGGCGGCTCGGGATCGAGCGCGGTATCGAGCAGGGCCAGCAGAGCCTCCTGCCCAAGTAGCGCCGCGCGCGCCTCAGTCAGCGCCCCGGGCGGCGGTGCGTCGAGAAGGCCCGCGATCTGCCGGGCCTGGGCAAGCCCATTGCGGATCGTGGCCAGGTCGCGCGGCCGGCCCCGGTCGAGCGCAATGCGCGCGAGCGCCCGGTCCATGTCCGGGACCTGACGCAGTGCCGCGCGCAGCGCCTCCGCCAGCGCCCGCGCCTCGACCAGATGCGCCACCGCGTCGTGGCGCGCGCTGATCTCGGAAAGGTCGAGGGAAGGGGCGGCCAGCCGCCGCTCCAGCAGTCGCCCGCCCGCTGCGGTCAGCGTGCGGTCCACGGCGGCAACGAGCGAGCCCTCGCGCCCGCCCGACAGCGCCTCGGCGATCTCGAGGTTCCGCCGCGTGGCTGCGTCGATTAGCATGCTGGCCCCTGCGCGCTCGGCGCTCGGCGGCTTCAGGAGCGGCAACCGGCCCTTCTGGGTCAGCTCGAGATAGGCGGCCAGAGCCCCCATGGCCGAAAGTTCGGCGCGCCCGAAGCTGCCGAATCCGTCGAGCGTGGCGACCCGGAAGAGTGCGCAGAGCCGTGCCTCGCCGGAGGCACTGTCGAAGCTCGACCGCGCAAGCGGCGTGAGCACCGTGCCAGCCTCCTCCGCGGCGCCGCGCAGCGCCTCGGCCTGCTCCGTCGTCACCAGCAGTTCGCGTGGCGCAAGCCGGGCCAGCTCGGCACCGAGTTGCGATGCCGGGCAGGCGGACACATGAAACAGGCCCGTCGAGATGTCCGCCCAGGCCAGGGCCTCAGCGTGCCTGGCGTGACGAGCCGCACCACGGCGCGCGCCACGACGGCCTTCGACCCGCGCTTCTTTGCCTCGGAGGGATCTTCCATCTGCTCGGCGATGGCGACGCGAAAGCCCTTGCGGATCAGCGTCAGCAGATACCCCTCGGCGGCATGCACCGGCACGCCGCACATCGGGATGTCCTGCCCCAGGTGCTGGCCGCGTTTCGTGAGCGCGATATCGAGCGCCGTCGCCGCCGCCACGGCATCGTCGAAGAACATCTCGTAGAAGTCGCCCATCCGGTAGAACAGCAGCGCCTCGGGGTGCGCAGTCTTGATCTCCAGATACTGCGCCATCATCGGCGTGACGGATGGTTCTGCGTTCACTCCTGCCCCCCGGACCGGTGGCGGAATCTAGCGAAGCGGCGCGAACGGCGAAACCCCCATGGCGCGCCTGCCCGTTGTCGGACCGGGGTGTTACCGCTATCACGGTAAAAAACACAGGGAGGATGCCGTGGCCCGCAGGCTTCGCTACACCGACGAGGAGGCGCTGGCCTATCATCTGGAGCCGCGGCCCGGAAAGATCGAGATCAGCGCCTCGAAGGCGATGACCACCCAGCGCGACCTGTCGCTGGCCTACAGCCCGGGGGTCGCCGTTCCGGTGCTGGCCATCGCCCGTGACCCGGCGCTGGCCTACGACTACACCACCAAGGGCAATCTCGTGGCGGTCATCTCGAACGGCACGGCCATCCTCGGGCTCGGCAATCTCGGCGCGCTGGCCTCCAAGCCGGTGATGGAGGGCAAGGCGGTGCTCTTCAAGCGCTTTGCCGACGTGAACGCCATCGACATCGAGCTCGACACCGAAGACCCCGACGAGATCATCAACGCCGTACGAGATCATCAACGCCGTGCGGCTGATGGGCCCCAGCTTTGGCGGCATCAACCTCGAGGACATCAAGGCGCCCGAGTGCTTCATCATCGAGAGTCGCCTGAAGGAGATCATGGACATCCCCGTGTTCCACGACGACCAGCACGGCACGGCGGTGATCTGCGCGGCGGGGCTGATCAACGCACTGCATCTTTCGGGCAAGAGTATCGGGGACTGCCGCATCGTGCTCAACGGTGCGGGGGCGGCGGGCATCGCCTGCATCGAGCTTCTGAAATCGATGGGAGCAAAGCACGACAACTGCATCGCCTGTGACACCAAGGGGGTAATCTGGCAGGGCCGCACCGAGGGCATGAACCAGTGGAAGTCGGCCCATGCCGCGGCCACAGACCTGCGCACGCTGGAAGAGGCGATGGCGGGGGCGGATGTCTTCCTCGGCGTCTCGGTGAAGGGCGCGGTCACGCCCGAGATGGTCGCGAGCATGGCCGAGAACCCGGTGATCTTCGCCATGGCCAACCCCGAC
>PHEG01000132.1 GCA_002842835.1 Alphaproteobacteria bacterium HGW-Alphaproteobacteria-2
CTGGGCTGGCCTGCGCCCCCTCGTCTGGGTGGTGATCGGCTATCTCGCGGTCTTCGCCTCGGCCACCACCTTCGTGCTGCTGCAGTACGCCGCGCTGCGCCTGCCCTCGGCCAAGGTGATGGCCTACACCTATCTAACACCTTCAGTGGTGATCCTGTGGGAGATGGCGCTGGGCCGCGGCGCCCCGCCGGTGGCTGTGGCGCTGGGCGTGGGGCTCTCGGCGGTGGCGCTCCTGATGCTGTTGCGCGACGAGGAGGCGCGCGCCGCTTCACGCGCTCTCCGCTGAGGCTGCATCCTCGGCCAGTTCGCGCGCGAGGAACGCCTCGAAGGCATCGAGATCGACCTCCTCGAACTGGCCGAAGCCCTCCATCCACACCGCGACCTCACGCAACGCGCCGGGTTCGAGCTTGCACCAGACGATGCGCCCGCGCCGTTCCTGGCTGATGAGTCCTGCACGGGTGAGGATGCCGAGGTGCTTCGAGACAGCGGCGAGCGACATCTCGAAGGGCTCGGCCACGTCCGTCACCGTCATGTCGTCCTCGAGCAGCAGCGTGAGGATGCGCCGCCGTGTCGGGTCGGCGAGGGCGGCGAAGATGGCATCGAGGCGCGCGCTCATGCCCGCGTCCTGCCAGCGTGCGCGATGTTCGTCAACCGCGAGGTTGAATATCGGCGCAGGACGGCCGCCACGTGGGTGATTCAGGTATCATGTAATTAGTAAATTAAATCAATATATTAATTGCCGCCATCCCGCTTCCTGGCGTGCTTGACTCGGACGCTCCACCTTTCTAGGTTCCGCGCGACTGCCACCGGGCAGGCATGGGGTTGGCGGATGTCCGATGAACCCCATGCCGGGTGGCGCATGGTGACGGAGCTGGTGACCGGGATCGGCGTCGGCTTCGCTCTGGGATACGGGCTCGACAGGCTCTTCGGCACGATGCCCTGGCTGATCGTGCTGCTGACGCTGCTCGGGTTCGCCGCGGGGGTCCGGGTCATGCTCGGCACGGCACGCGAGTTGCAGCGGCAGAGCGAGGCCGCAGACGGAACGCAGGCCGGGCGACCGGCAGGACGAGAGGGACGAGACAGTGGCGACGGAAGCTGAAGGCGGCGGCGCGCAGATCCACCCGATGGACCAGTTCCTGGTGAAACCCCTCTTCGGGGGCGACGAGCTGGCCTTCTACACCATCACCAACGTCACGCTGTGGATGGCGATCGCGGTGCTGTCGGTGAGCGCGCTTCTGGTGCTGGGAACCCGCGGCCGCGCGGTCGTGCCGACGCGCACGCAGTCCATCGCCGAGCTGGCCTATGGCTTCGTCTACAGGATGGTCGAGGATGTAGCGGGCAAGGACGGGGTGAAATACTTCCCCTACATCATGACGCTGTTCATGTTCATCGTCTTCGCCAATTTCCTCGGCCTTCTTCGGCCTCTTCTGGGTGTCGGCGGCGCCGCTGGCACTGCGCCCGGTGCTCGCCGTGATCGAGGTGATGTCCTATTTCGTGCGGCCGATCAGCCATTCCATCCGTCTTGCGGGCAACATGATGGCCGGTCACGCGGTCATCAAGGTCTTCGCCGGCTTCGCGGGGGTGATGGGCGTGGGCGCGGTGCTGCCCGTGGTCGCGATCTCGGCGGTCTATGCGCTTGAGGTGCTCGTCTCCTTCGTGCAGGCCTATGTCTTCACCATCCTGACCTGCGTCTACCTCAAGGACGCGCTGCACCCGCACCACTGAGGCGGGCGGTCTTCGAAGTTTTGCCAATTCCATCAAAGGAGAAACCACCATGGAAGGCGATATCACCACAATGGGTGCGCTCATCGGCGCTGGCCTGGCCTGCACCGGCATGGGCGGCTCGGCCATCGGCGTGGGCAACATCGTGGGCAACTACCTGTCGGGAGCCCTGCGCAATCCGTCCGCGGCTGCCTCGCAGACGGCAATGCTCTTCATCGGCATCGCGTTCGCCGAGGCTTTCGGGATCTTCTCGTTCCTCGTTGCGCTGCTGCTGATGTTCGCCCTCTGAGCCAGTTCTGACGCCGGGGCAGGGATATCCCGCCCGGCGGTCATATCGGTCTCACGGAGGCACGCGCATGGCTACAGAGACACATGGCACGGAAGCCGTGGAACATGCCCAGGGCATGCCGCAGCTCGATTTTGCCACCTTCCCGAACCAGATATTCTGGCTCGTGGTCACGCTCGTGGTGCTCTACCTGATCCTCAGCCGCGTGGCCCTGCCGCGCATCGCCGAGGTGCTGGCAGAGCGGCACGGCACCATCGCGGGCGACATCGCGGCTGCCGAAGAGATGAAGCTGAACGCCGTGGCGGCGGAGGAGGCCTACAAGAAGGCGCTCGCCGACGCCCGCACCCAGGCATCGAAGATCGTCGCCGAGGCGCGGGCCGAGATACAGAAGGACCTGGACGCGGCGCTGGACAAGGCCGAAGCCGAGATCGCGGCGCGCAGCGCCGAAGCGGAGCGGCGCATGGCCGAGGTGCGCGCCAGCGCCGAAGAGAGCGTGGGAGACGTGGCGCGCGACACCGCGCTGGCGGTGATCGACGCGGTGATGCCCGGCGCGGCTGACGCAAAGGCGGTTGCCACGGCGGTCGGCGCCCGGCTCAAGGGAGGTGCGGCATGAGACATCTGGTTGCGGCGCTTCCGATTGCTGCGCTCGCCGCGGCACCGGCGCAGGCGGCGGGCGGGCCGTTCTTCTCGCTCGGCAACACCGATTTCGTGGTGCTGATCGCCTTCCTGATCTTTGTCGGTGTGCTGATCTACTTCAAGGTGCCGGGGCTTCTGGGCGGGCTACTCGACAAGCGCGCCGAGGGCATCCGCCACGATCTCGACGCGGCGCGTGCGCTGCGCGAGGAGGCGCAGGCGCTGCTGACATCCTACGAGCGCAAGGCCCGCGAGGCCGCCGAGCAGGCGGAGCGGATCGTGAAGCACGCCCGCCAGGAGGCCGAAGAGGCCGCCGAGGCCGCCAAGGTCGAGATGGCCCGCTCGGTAGAACGGCGGCTGCAGGCCGCCGGCGACCAGATCGCCTCGGCCGAGGCGGCCGCGCTGCGCGCGGTGCGCGAGCGCGCCGTGGCCATCGCGGTGGCGGCAGCGAGCGAGGTGATCGCGCGGAAGATGAGCGCCAAGGACGATGCCGCGCTGATCGATGCCGCCATCGCGGATGTTGGCAGCAAGCTGCACTGAGCCGCGCCGACGCACAATACCGATGCGCCCCGCCCGGCCCGGCGGGGCGTTCGTGTTTCAGCCTGCCCGGGCGGCAGCGGCGAAGGCGTGCGCCTCGGTGGGCGCGGTGCCCAGGTAGGCCGCCGGGTCGAAGGCCGCGGCAAGGTCATGCTCCGGCCAGCGCGCGGCGACGAGCTGCGCCAGCGGCATTCCCTCCGCCTGCGCCTGCTTGCAGAGTGCCTTCACAGCCGCCTGCGCCTCGGGCCGCGGCATCAGCCGCGCGAGCGCGAAGGACAGCGCCTCGGCATGGATGAGCCCGAGCCCGTCCAGGTCGATGTTCGCAGCCATGCGCGCGGGCTGGGGCACGAGCCGCGTGGGTAGTTCGGCGGCCAGCGCCAGCGCCCGCGCCGCAGCCATCGCAAGTCCGGGCAGCGCCAGCCATTCGGTGATCCAGGCGGCGGCGTCACGCGCCTCGCGGTGCGGCAGCGCCGCGGTCACCGCCCCTGCCTGGGCATTGGCAAAGCGCGCCAGCGCCACTATCAGCGAGGGCGCCACCGGGTTCTGCTTCTGCGGCATCGTCGAAGAGCCGCCGCCGCCGCCGATGCGCACCTCGCCCACATCCGAGCGCGCCAGGATCAGCAGGTCCTCGCCCATCTTGGCGAGGCTGCCCGCCATCTGCGCCAGCCAGCCCGCGAATTCGGCGATGTTGTCGCGCCCCGCATGCCAGTTGCCCTCGGCCAGGCCGAGCCCCAGCGCACCGGCCATGCGCCGTTCCACTTCGGGGCCCTGCGGCCCCATGGCCGCGAGCGTGCCCGCCGCCCCGGCAAGGCTCGCGCACAGAAGCCTCGGGCGCAGGGCAGCCAGCCGCGCACGGTGGCGCAGCACCGGCCAGCCCCAACCCGCCACCACGGCGCCGAAGCTCGTCGGCGTCGCTGCCTGACCCCAGGTGCGTGCCGCCATGGGCAGCGCGGCATGGCGCTCTGCCAGCGAGCCGAGTGCTGCGATCAGCGCCACGAGCCGCGCGTCGAGAATGTCGCACAGCCGCCCCAGCCGCAGCATCAACGCGGTGTCGATGATGTCCTGCGAGGTGGCGCCCCAGTGCACCCATGCGGCATGCTCCGGCGCGCCCATCGCGGTGCGGAAGGCCGCGACCAGCGCGGGCACGCAGACGGCGTTGACGGCGGTCTCGCGCGCCAGCGCGCCCGGGTCGAGCACCACCTCGCGCGCCGCGCGGGCGATGGCCGCGGCGCTCGCCTCCGGGATCAGGCCCAGCGTGCCCTGCGCCTCGGCCAGCGCGCCCTCGACCAGCAGCATGGCGCGCAGTTCCGCCCCGTCGCTGAAGAGCGCGCCCACCTCCGCATCGTGGAGCAGATCGCGGTAGAGCACGCTGTCGAAGATGCTCGCGGCCACGCTTCAGCCCGCCGCCTGCGCCAGCGCCTGATCGAGATCGGCGATCAGGTCGGCGGCATCCTCGATCCCGATCGAGAGGCGCACCGTATCGGGCGCGGCGCCAGCCGCCACCTGCTGCTCGAGGCTGAGCTGGCGGTGCGTCGTGGAGGCCGGGTGGATGACGAGCGAGCGCGTGTCGCCCAGGTTCGCCACATGGCTGAAGAGGTCGAGCGCCTCGACGAAACGCACGCAGGCCGCGTAGCCGCCTTTGAGCGCGAAGGTGAAGAGCGACGAGGCGCCAAGGGGGCAGATCCGCGCCGCGCGCTCGGCATGGGGCGACGAGGCGAGCCCCGCATAGGTGACGTGCTTCACCGCCGGATTACCTTCCAGCCACTCCGCCACCGCCAGCGCGTTGTCGCAATGCTTGCGCATGCGCAGGCTCAGCGTCTCGATGCCCAGCAGCGTGTAATGCGCCGCCTGCGGGTTCAGCGTCATGCCAAGGTCGCGCAGCCCCACCGCGATGCCGTGGAAGGTGAAGGCAAGATGGCCGAAGGTCTCGTGGAACTTGAGGCCGTGATAGGCGGGCTCGGGCTCCGACAGCGAGGGGAACTTGCCCGAGGCAGACCAGTCGAACCGTCCCGAATCCACCACCACACCGCCAGTGACGGTGCCGTTGCCGGTCAGATACTTGGTCATGGAGTGCACGACCAGCGTTGCGCCGTGCTCGATTGGCCGGCAGAGGTAGGGCGTGGCGGTGGTGTTGTCCACGATGAGCGGCAGCCCGGCGCGCTCGGCGACCCCGGCCAGCGCGTCGAGGTCGGAGATATAGCCACCCGGGTTGGCGATGGTCTCGCAGAAGAGCGCGCGGGTGTTCTCGTCGATCGCGCCCTCTACGGCGGCGAGATCGTCGGTATCGACGAACCGCGCCTCCCAGCCGAAG
>PHEG01000133.1 GCA_002842835.1 Alphaproteobacteria bacterium HGW-Alphaproteobacteria-2
AGCGAACTGGGTGTGCGCCTTTCCTATCCCGACTACCGCAGCGGGCTCGCCGCGGTGCTGGCAGCCGAGGGCTGACGGCTCAGACCACCATCACCTGCGTCCCGAGCTTCGCCAGGCCGTAGAGTTCGGCGATGCTCTCGTTGTAAAGCCCGAAACAGCCCGAAGACGACCGCCGCCCGATCTTGCGCGGATCCTGAGTGCCGTGGATGCGATAGTATTCCCAGGTCAGATAGAGCGCATGGGTGCCCAGCGGATTGCTCGGACCGGGCGGGATATGCGCAGGCCAGTGCGGATAGCGGCGGCGCATGTTGGGCGTCGCAGTCCAGGACGGGCCCTCCACCATGCGGATCACCTGCGTGCGGCCGCGGCGGGTCATGCCTTCGGTCATCGGAATGGAGGTGGGGTAGAGCTTGTAGACTTTCGCATCCTCCGACCAGAAATGCAGCGCCCGCGAGCGGGTATCGACCAGGATCGCACCGTTGCGCAGACTCGAGAAATATGGCCGCCAGTTATGCGTGCGAAACCCCGACGCATTGCGTGGCACTGTCTCGGTGATGACCGGGTCGCTCAGTTGCGGAACCTGCGCCAGCGCAGGCGCGGCGAGACCGGCGGCCAGGGCGGCCCCCAAGCCGGTGGCAAAAACACGCCGTGACGGCGAACACGAATAGGACATGGCAGCAACCTCTTCCCAGGACCGTCGAATTCTCCCGATAACACGTCTCCAAGGCAACAGTTTGATTGATTTTCGCGCAACCGTGATCGCGGCACCCCCATTCCGTTTGAATCCTGCGCGGGAAGCCGCTATCCGAACAAAACGAAAGCGGGGTCAGTCTGGCATGCGTTACGGAATTCTAGGTGTTCTTGGTCTGGTCATCGCGCTTGCAGGCTGCGAGGTGCCCCCCCCCGAGCCACAGACGGCGCCCAACGGCACGCCGCTGCCCACGGTCACAATCATCCAGCCAGGCGACCGCAGCCGAATCAAGCTGCGCATTATCGACTCGGTCAACACGCTGCGCGCGGCCCGCGGGCTGGCGCCGCTCGAGTATGACCGCGCGCTCAACAGCGCGGCTCTGACTCATGCGCGCGACATGTCGGTGCAGAACCGACCCTGGCACTTCGGCTCGGACGGCTCCTCGCCCATCGACAGAGTGGCACGCGCGGGCTACCGAGGCAGGCTTCTTGGCGAGAACATCTCCGAGACCTACGAGACTGACGTGCAGACGCTGAACGCATGGATGACCGAACTGTCCACGCGCAGCGTGATCATGGACCCGAACGCACGGCACCTGGGCTTCGACTGGTTCCAGGAACCCAACGGCAAGATCTGGTGGACGCTCATCACCGGCGCGCCGCCGCCCGAGGTGCCGGTCGCCGAGGGCGGCGCTGCCCCGCGTCAGGGGTAGATGTCGATCGGCGTGCCGGTCTTTACCATCGCATAGACGATCTCCATGTCGCGGTTCTTCACCGCGATGCAGCCCGCCGTCCAGTCCGGATCATCCTTCTTTCCGAACCGGCCCAGGATGCTTGGCTGGCCATGGATGAAGATGTCGCCCCCCGGGCTCTTGCCCGACTTGCGCGCGTATTCGATGTCGGCCTCGTTTGGATATGAGATGCCGAGCGACAGATGGAAGCTGGAATCAGGGTTGCGCCGGTCGATGTGATAGCGCCCCTCGGGTGTGCGCCCGTCGCCCTCGAACTGCTTGTGTCCGTCCGGTGCCCAGCCGAGATCCACCCCGTAGGTCTTGAGAATGTCGTCATTGTGCCAGAGATACATCCGCCGCGAGGACTTGTGCACCGTGACGCGTGTCACCTCCGGACCATCGTAGAGGCGAAATTTGCTTTCGGGCGTGCGCTCGCAGGCGCCGAGCACGCTCGCCGCCGCGAACGCCCCGCCCCATGCTAGAAGCGGCCTGCGTGAAATGTTCCGTCCCATCAGTCCCGCCGGTGCGGTTACCTTCGCCGAGGATTGTAACGCATTCCGGCGGCGCGGGAAATCACTTCTTGGAACGGCCTAGAGCCCGGGCTCGGTTGCAATTCCGGCACGCGACTTGCGCGCGCGTTCGGTGGCGGACCTGAGCTGTCCGCAGGCCGCCATGATGTCCTCGCCGCGCGGCGTGCGGATGGGCGCGGCGTAGCCCGCCTTGTAGACGATATCGGCGAAGGCCTCGATGCGCGCCCAGTCCGACCGCTCGTAGGGCGCGCCGGGCCATTCGTTGAAGGGGATGAGGTTGATCTTGGCCGGGATACCCGCGATCAGCTTCACCAGGCGGCGCGCTTCCGCGTCCGAATCGTTCACGCCCTTCAGCATCACATACTCGAAGGTGATGCGCTCGGAGTTCGAGAGTTTCGGATACGCGCGCAGCGCATCCAGCAGAGTGGCAATGTTCCAGCGCTTGTTGATCGGCACAAGCCGGTCACGCACCTCGTCCGTCGTCGCGTGGAAGCTGACCGCCAGCATGCAGCCAATCTCGGTGCCCGCGCGCGCGATCTCGGGCACCACGCCCGAGGTCGAGAGCGTGATGCGCCGACGCGAGATGCCGATGCCCTCACCGTCCATTGCAATCCTCATGGCATCGCGCACCGCCTCGAAATTGTAGAGCGGCTCGCCCATGCCCATCAGCACGATGTTCGAGATGAGCCGCGTCTCGTCCTTCGGGGCGCGGCCCGGTGCCGGCCATTCGCCGAGGTCGTCGCGCGCCACCATCACCTGGCCGATAATCTCGCCGGCGGTCAGGTTGCGCACCAACTTCTGCGTGCCGGTGTGGCAGAAGGAGCAGGTCAGCGTGCAGCCGACCTGGGACGAGATGCAGAGTGTGCCGCGGTCGGTCTCGGGGATATAGACCGTCTCGACCTCGTGGCCGCCTGCGATGCGCAGCAGATACTTGCGCGTCCCGTCCGCCGAGACCTCGCGGCGCACCACCTCGGGTATGGCGACCGTGAAGTGTTCCGCCAGCAGGGCGCGGTAGTCCTTGGCAAGATTGGTCATCTCGGCGAAGTCGCGCACGCCCTTCTGGTATATCCACTGCCAGAGTTGGCCTGCGCGCATGCGGATTTGCGTCCCGGGCGTGCCCGCCGCCGCCAGCGCCTCGCCCAGTTCCGCGCGCGTCAACCCCACGAGGTTGCGCTGCCCGCCTTCGGGCAGGCGGCGCGGCAGGGTCAGCACATCCTGGGTGATCGGGGCGTTTGCGGTCATGGCAGGGCTTTTACGCGAGCGCCGGCGTCCGCGCAACGCCACCGGCGCGGCGACGTTGCCGGTTCCAACCGCCACCGCGAGAGCCTATCTGATCGGGATGCTGCAAGAGCGAAGTTCTCTGTCGCAATCGGAGTGGCGCGTGGACCCGATCAGACAACCCTGGGCGAAACCGGCCGACGACTGTCTGCGCGCACTGGATTCCGATGCCGATGGCCTGACGGCGGAAGAGACAGCCCGGCGGTTGGCCGAACACGGGCCCAACCGCCTGCCCGAGCCCACGCGCCCGAGCCCGCTGCGTCGACTTGCGCGGCAGTTCAACAACCTCCTGCTCTTCGTTCTGATCGCAGCGGCGGCGATCACCGCGCTGCTTGGCCACTGGATCGACACCGGGGTGATCCTCGCCGTGGTGCTCGCCAATGTCGGCATCGGCTTCGTTCAGGAGGGCCGGGCCGAGAAGGCGCTCGAGGCCCTGCGCGAGATGCTGGCCCCGCGCGCCGCCGTGCTGCGCGACGGACGGCGGCAAAGCATCGCCGCCGAGGAACTGGTTCCCGGCGACATCGTGCTGCTGGAAGCGGGCGACCGGGTGAGCGCCGATCTTCGGCTCGTCGCGGTGCAGAACCTCGGCACGCAGGAGGCGATGCTGACGGGCGAATCGGAACCGGTGCGCAAGTCGACCGACCCGGTGGAGCCCGGAGCCACCCTCGGCGACCGGCTGTCGATGGCCTTCGCGGGCACGATGGTCACCGAGGGTACTGCACGCGGCGTGGTGACGGCGACCGGCGCACTGACCGAAATCGGCCGGATCAGCGGGATGCTGCGCGGGGTCGAGCAGCTTGCGACGCCACTCATACGCCAGATGAACCGCTTCGCGCGCGTTCTGACCGTCTTCATCCTCGGCTCCTCGGCGGCGCTTCTGACCTATAGCGTTATGATCGGCGGGCGGGCGTTCTCGGAAGCCTTCATGATCGTCGTCGGGCTCTTCGTCGCGGCGATCCCCGAGGGGCTGCCCGCCGCGCTGACAGTTACGCTCGCCATCGGCGTGCAGGCGATGGCCCGGCGCCACGCCGTGATCCGCCGCCTGGTGACAACGCTGGTGACCGCCGGGGGACGGCTCGGCATCGCGGGCGAGGGCTATGCACCCGAGGGGCGGGTATCACCGGAGGATGGCGCCGAGGTGCCGGACGCCCTGCGCGCGGCGGCGGCTGATATCGCCGCGCTCTGCAACGGCGCGGCGCTGCACCGTGGCAAGGACGGGCACTGGCGCGTGGAAGGCGACCCGATGGAGGGCGCGCTTCTGGCGCTCGCCAGTCGGCTGGGGCGCGATGCGAAGGCAGGAGGCGAGATCGCGGCGACCATCCCCTTCGATGCGCGCCACCGCTACATGGCCGTGCTGCGGCGCGAGGACACGGGTGGCCTTGCACTCGTGAAAGGCGCGCCGGAGGCGATCCTCGACCGGGCTGCGCAGCAACTCGGCCGCGACGGGCCCGAGCCCCTCGACCGCGCCTTCTGGGGGGCGCAGGCCGAGGCGATCGCCGCCGAAGGCCAGCGGGTGCTGGCGCTGGCGCAGATGCCCCATGCGGGCGACGGGCTCGACCACGACGATCTGGAGGGCGAACTCGTGCTCGTCGCGCTCGCCGGACTGATCGACCCGCCGCGCGATGAGGCCATCGCAGCGGTCGCCGACTGCCAGCGCGCGGGC
>PHEG01000134.1:0-1229 GCA_002842835.1 Alphaproteobacteria bacterium HGW-Alphaproteobacteria-2
GGCAGCGGGCGCGGCGCCACGCGCTCGGCCGGGGGCGGAGGCGCGGGCGGCTCGGGCGATGCTTCGGGCTCGGGCGCGGAGGGCGGCGCAGGCGGCTCCGCCTCGGCTTCGGTGCGCGGCGGGGTACGGATAGCTTCCGTCTCGGGCGGTGCCTCGGGCGGGGCCGGGCGTTCGGCGGGGCGGGCTGCAGACGGCGTGGGAGCGGCGGACTCGGGCACCGGGGCAATGGCCAGCTCCTCCGTTCGCGCCTCGGGCGGTGCCTCGGGGGCAGAGGGCGACGGCTCGGGCGCGGCGGAGGTGAGCGCGGCGAACTCCTCGGCCGAAACGAGCGAGACATCGGCCACCAGCATCTCGGCGGGCGGGCGGCTGCGGAACAGCGTGCCTTCGAGCACCGCCCAGAGGATCAGCGCCAGATGCGCCGTCCCGGAGACCCTGAAGCCGCTGGTCATCGGCGCCCCTCAGCCACCCTGCCCGTCGAGCCGAGGCCCGCCCGGATCGGTCACGAGGCCAATGTTGCGAAACCCGCCCGCGTTGAGCGCGCCCATCACCTGCATCACCGCCTCGTAGGAAATCGCTCCGTCGGCGCGCAGGAAGATCTTGTCATCGCGCCGCTCGGCCTGCACCGCGCGCAGCATGGGGATCAGCGCGTCGCGCGCGACCTCGGTGGTCTGCACGAGAAGCCGGCCGTCCGCGGTCAGCGTGACGGTGAGCGGCTCCTGCTGCTCGGAAGGCAGTGGCGCTGCCGCCGTCTCGGGCAGGCGCACCGGCACCCCCACGGTCATCAGCGGCGCGGCCACCATGAAGATCACCAGCAGCACCAGCATCACGTCCACGAAGGGCGTGACGTTGATCTCCGACATGGGCTTGCGCCGCCGGAGGCTGCGCCGCCCTCGCCTGCGGCTACTGCCGCCCGAGCCCTTGGCGAGAACGCCCGCACCCATCTCAGCCGTCCAGTTGGCGCGAGAGGATGGTCGAGAACTCGTCGGCGAAAGCCTCGTAATCGGCGGTGATCGCCTCAGCGTCCGCCGAGAGCTTGTTGTAGAAGATAACCGCCGGAATGGCCGCCAGCAGCCCCAGCGCGGTCGCGACCAGCGCCTCGGCGATGCCCGGAGCGACAGTCGAGAGATTGGTATTCTGTTGCAGCGCGATCTCCTCGAAGGCGTTCTTGATGCCCCAGACCGTGCCGAATAGCCCGATGAAGGGCGCCGTCGAGCCGATGGAGGCAAGCA
>PHEG01000134.1:1366-5633 GCA_002842835.1 Alphaproteobacteria bacterium HGW-Alphaproteobacteria-2
CCCGCGCGCATGAAGAGCGCGAGCAGCGAAAAATCTATGTCCTGCGCGGCGGCGAGGGCTGTTGCTTCCATGAACCTGCTCTTCGTCTTTGGGCCCGCATCTGCAGCGCGGGTTTGCGTGGGCGCAAGATAATCCCTTTGCCGGGGAATTACCAATGCCCGTGTGGCGGAGTGGCAATTATTCCCCGCCTGGCTCGCAAGCAAGGCGGATCTCCGCCGGAAGCCGCACCGGGCGGCCCGCGTCACCCAGCGCCACGATGGTCACGAACGCCGCGAAGAGTCGATCTTCCCCGCGCCGCACCTCCTGGCGCAGCAGTGCCCGCGCCGGTGTCGCCGAGACGGGCTCGCAACTTACCTCCAGCGTGTCGCCGAGGAAGGCGGGCGCCAGATAGTCGGCCTCCACCCGGCGCACGGCAAAGACGATGCCCCGCTCGGTCTTCAGCCGCCGCTGGTCGATGCCTAGGGCGCACACCCAGTCGCTGCGTGCGCGCTCGATGAATTTCAGGTAGTTCGCGTAATAGACAATTCCCGCCATGTCGGTATCCTCGTACCAGACGCGGCAGGCAAGGCTATGGTTCATGTGCGGTCCGGTCTCCGGTCGATCGCGGGCAGGCTAGGCGGCATTCCGCCCGATGACAACGATGGCCTGCAACAGGGGTTGATGCAGGTTAGGGTTAACGATTGCCTGACATGGCAGTTGGGACATCCCGGGGTCGATGCCCCGGCGCGAACAAGGAGAATGATACATGCGCAGACTGATCATACCCGCAGGACTCGGACTCGCCATGCTGCTGGCGGGATGCGAGGGCATGACGCGACAGGAACAATTGCTGGTCGGCGGCTTCACCGGGGCGGCACTGGGTGTCGTGACGGCAAGCGCGCTGGGTGTCGGAACGGGCTGGGTAGTCGTCGGCGCACTCAGCGGAGCCGCGGTCGGCACGCTTGTGGCCCGCGACAACGCCAACAACCGTTGCGCCTATGCCCGCCGCGACGGGCGCTACGACGTTCGCCGCTGCAGCTGACAGGGCCGGGAGGCGGGGCTCAGGCACCCGCCCCCGCGACGCAGGCCACGCCCGTGCCGCGCAGCCCGCAATAGCCGCCGGGGTTCTTCGCCAGGTACTGCTGATGAGCATCCTCGGCGAAGAAGAAGACCTGGTCCGCGTGGATCTCGGTCGTCACCGGGCCCAGCCCGGAGGCGGCGAGCCGAGTGCCATAGGCATCGCGGCTCGCCTCGGCCTCGGCGGCCTGCCCGGGAGTCGTGGTATAGATCGCCGAGCGGTATTGCGTGCCCACGTCGTTGCCCTGGCGCATGCCCTGGGTGGGGTCGTGATTTTCCCAGAAGAGGCGCAGCAGATCGCCGTAGGAGACCTGCGCCGGGTCGTAGACCACGCGCACCACCTCGGCATGGCCGGTGCGCCCCGAACAGACCTCCTCGTAGCCCGCATTCGGCGTCTCGCCCCCCGCATAGCCCACGGCGGTCAGCCACACGCCCGGGGTCTGCCAGAAGAGCCGCTCTGCGCCCCAGAAACAGCCCATGCCGAAGAACACTTCGGCCATGCCCTCCGGCACCGGAGCATCGAGCGGGCGACCGAAGATGGCGTGCGGCGTTACAGGAACGAAGGGCGCGGCGCGCCCCGGCAGGGCGGTGCCCGGCGCGGGCATTTCTGCGGACTTCTTCAGGAAGAACATCGGGCGCGACCTCCGCGGCTGGCTAATGGCCCTGATATGGCCGGGCAAAGCCGACGTGGCAAGGGGCGCGGGTCGCCGCCTACTCCGCCGCGGCGGGCCGAGCCCTGCGGGCGAATATCGTCTCGCGGCCCGGCGCCGGGTGGCGGGGGATCAGCGCGGCAAGCCCGAGCGACGAGAGCGCCAGTCCCGCGGCCAGCACGAACACCGCCGAGGGCTCCGTCACCCAGAGATAGCCCAGCGTGGCAGGCAGAAAGACCGCCGCGATATGGTTGATGGTGAAGGCCACGGCAGCGGTGGCGGCGATGTCGCCGGGGGCGGCGATCTTCTGGAAATAGGTCTTCAGCGCGAAAGCCAGCGCGAAGAAGAGGTGATCGAGCACATAGAGAGCGCCCGCCAGCAGCACCCCCCAACCGAACCAGTAGAGACCGCCATAGCCAAGGAACACCCCGACGAGCCCGGTATACTCGAACATCAGCGCCCGCCGCTCGCCGAAGCGCGCGACCATGCGGCCCATCAGCGGGGCGAAGGCCATGTTGGCAACGAAATTGACCAGAAAAAGCGCGGTGATCTGGTGCACGTCCATGCCGAAGTGCTCGACCATCATGAAGGCGGCGAAGACCACGAAGATCTGCCGCCGCGCCCCGGCGAGAAACTGCAAGGCATAATAGAGCCAGTAGCGCCGCCTGAGCACGATGCGGCGCAACTGCGGGTCGGGTGCCTCGAAGCGCGGGAAGGCCAGCAGGCAGTAGAGCGCGATCAGCATGGTCGCACCGCCCGCCAGCCCGTAGACCAGCGCATAGGAAAGATCGAAGGCCCGCCAGGTCACCACCAGCGCGCCATAGGCCAGCAGCGAGGCGCCCGAGCCGACCGCCACCAGCCAGCCCAGAACCTGCGGCGCGCGGCCCTTCTCGATCCATTGCAGTTGCAGCGACTGGTTGACCGTCTCGTAATAGTGAAAGCCGATCGAGGCGATCAGCGTCGTCATCAGAAGCCCCTGGAAACTCGGAAACTGTGCCGTGACCGCCGTGCCGAGCCCGAGAGCGAGGAGCGATATCAGCGCCAGCAACTGCTCGCGCACGAAGACGAGAACGAAGATCACCCCGACGGCAAGAAAGCCCGGGATCTCGCGCACGCTGTGCAGCCAGCCGATCTCCACCCCCGAGAACTGCGCCGCCTCGATGACGAAGTTGTTGAGCAGCGCCGACCATGTGGCAAAGGCAAGCGGCATCGCCGCCGCCATGAGGCAGAGCAGGAAGACGGGCCGGCGGTGGAACGGGTAGCCGC
The DNA here is from genome assembly GCA_002842835.1 of Alphaproteobacteria bacterium HGW-Alphaproteobacteria-2. GTDB lineage: Bacteria > Pseudomonadota > Alphaproteobacteria > Rhodobacterales > Rhodobacteraceae > PHEG01. The sequence continues at coordinate 4,339 of PHEG01000134.1, forward strand.
GCGCCTCGGCCAGCGGCACCCGCACGCGGCGTCGGGGCATGGTCATGGCAGAGAATTACGCCGGAACACACGGCTTGACGAGCGGAAAGGCGGCCTCGCCGTCTGCGGCGAAGGCCCCAACGCAAAAGGCCGCCCCGGGGGCGGCCTTTCCAGGCGCGGGCGAAGGCCCGGGCTCAGTTCATGGCGTAGAATTCGACCACGAGGTTCGGCTCCATCTGCACCGGATAGGGCACATCGGCGAGCGCAGGCGTGCGCACGAAGCGCGCGGTCATCTTCGAGTGGTCAACCTCGAGATAGTCGGGCACGTCGCGCTCGGCCAGACTCACGGCCTCCAGCACCAGGGCAAGCTGCTTCGAGCGATCGCGCAGCTCGATCATGTCGCCTTCCTGCACGCGGTAGGAGGGGATGTTTACCCGCTTGCCGTTCACCAGCACATGGCCGTGGTTCACGAACTGCCGCGCGGCGAAGACGGTGGGCACGAACTTCGCCCGGTAGATCACCGCGTCGAGGCGCCGCTCCAGCAGGCCGACGAGGTTCTCGCCGGTGTCACCCTTCACACGTTCGGCATCGGCATAGATGCGGCGGAACTGCTTTTCGGTCAGGTCGCCATAATAGCCCTTCAGCTTCTGCTTGGCGCGAAGCTGCAGGCCGAAGTCCGACATCTTGGCCTTGCGGCGCTGGCCGTGCTGGCCGGGGCCGTATTCGCGGCGGTTTACGGGGCTTTTCGGGCGGCCCCAGATGTTTTCGCCCATCCGGCGGTCAATCTTGTACTTGGCAGCGGTGCGTTTGGTCACCCCTGATCTCCTTCAAAAGCGAAGGGCGTTGTCCTTTCCCTCCCCCATCTGCGGGATCGGGCGACAGGCTTCCCCTCGCGGGGGCCACCAACACCAATGGATTGCCGGGCCCGTCAGGCCCCGACCGCGGCGCTTATACGGGCTGCGGCGCGCCTGTCAATGCCCGGCGGCGGCGCGTGGCGAAGAAGTGTCACCTCCCAGGGAGCGAGGCAGCGCAGATCGACGCACTCGCCCGCGCGGCCGACCGCCTCGACGGGCACGCCAGCGACCGTGATCGCCGCGGGCACCTCGAGCACCGGCTGCACGAGGTCGATCGCGCGCACACCCGAGGCCGGGCGGATCGCGCCGCCATCGTCGAGATCGCCCGCGGCGGCCTGCACCTGAGCCCGTCCGAAAAGCGCCATGGCGGCCGTCCCGCCGATCCGCAGCAGTTGCGCCGGACCGATCAGCAGATCGGCCCGCGGCAGCCCGCCGCCCAGCGCGCCCGCGCCGATGCGGATC
>PHEG01000629.1 GCA_002842835.1 Alphaproteobacteria bacterium HGW-Alphaproteobacteria-2
CGCGAGGGCGAGACGGTGATCCGGGAGCGCGAGATCATGGGCGGCGAGGCGATGACCACCAACAACCGCATGGAACTCATGGCTGCGATCGAGGCGCTCGAGGCGCTGTCGCGCCCCTCGGCGGTCACTGTGGTGACCGACAGCGGCTATCTGCGCGAGGGCATCACCGGGTGGATCCATGGCTGGAAGCGCAATGGCTGGAAGACCGCGGCACGCAAGCCGGTGAAGAACGCCGATCTCTGGCAGCGGCTCGACGGGGCGGCGGCGCGTCACGATGTGCGCTGGGAATGGGTGAAGGGCCATGCGGGCCACCCCGGGAACGAGCGCGCCGACGAACTGGCGCGCGCGGGCATGGCGCCCTTCCGGCCCGGCGGAGCGGCGCCATGACGGCGCTGGTGCTGCTCGATTACGCCGCCGTGCTGGTCTTCGCGCTCACCGGCGCGCTGGCGGCCTCGCGCCAGCAACTCGACATCGTGGGCTTCGCTTTCGTTGCCTGCCTCACGGCGGTTGGCGGCGGCACGCTGCGCGACCTTCTGCTCGACCGCAACCCGGTGTTCTGGCTCGGCAGCCCCGGCTACATCCTCGTCGCCTGCACAGCGGCACTGGCGATCTTCCTCACCGCGCATCTGGCCGAGAGCCGTTACCGGCTGCTGCTGTGGCTCGACAGCTTCGCGCTGGCGGTGGCGGTTCCTGCGGGCGTCAGCGCCGCCAACGAGGTGCCCCTGGTGCTGAAGCAGGGCGAGCTTTACGTCACCGCCGCCTTCGCCGGGGCACTGGCCGCCGTTCTCGCCGAGCGTTTCACCGGGATACCCGCGCTGCCGCTGGCGGTCTGCGCGCTGGTTACCTGGGGGCTGCGCGCGGGCTCGCTCGCCTTCGGCTGGCGGCTGCCGGTCTATCGCGCCCGCCCGCCGCGCTAGCGGCCGGTGCGGTAGCGCCGCCAGGCCCAGGCGAGCGCCAGTGCGCCGAGGAACGCCGCCGCCAGCGCGCCCAGAATCGTCACGCCCACCAGCAGCAGCCGCACCGTGGCAAGCCCCAGAACCGTGCCCAGCACGCCGATCGCCGCCGTGGTCAGCGGGTCGGCCTCGACCCGCAGAAGCCGCGTGGCGACGAACCCCGCGGCGATGCCGACGATCAGAAGGAGGAGTATCTGCACGCCCGTCTCC
>PHEG01000135.1 GCA_002842835.1 Alphaproteobacteria bacterium HGW-Alphaproteobacteria-2
TGCGCTGACGCCCGTGCTGGCGGTGATCGCCACGATGGTGGCGGGGGGCATCCTGTTCGCCGCGCTGGGCAAGGACCCGTTCGAGGCGATCCGCACCATCTTCTGGGATCCGGTCTTCGGAGATTTCGCCAGCTATTTCCGCCCGCAGCTGCTGGTCAAGGCGGGGCCGCTGATCCTGATCGCGCTGGGGCTCAGCCTCGGCTTCCGTGCGGGGATCTGGAACATCGGCGCCGAAGGGCAGTACATCATGGGCGCGATCGCGGGCGCGGGCGTGGCGCTGGCCTTCTATCCGCTCGATGCCTGGTGGATATTCCCGCTGATGGTGCTGGGTGGCGCGCTGGGTGGCTGGGCCTGGGCGATGATCCCGGCGATCCTGAAGGTCCGCTTCAACACCAACGAGATCCTTGTCTCGCTGATGCTCGTCTATGTGGCCGAGCAGTTCCTCGCCGCCATGGCGCTCGGCGCGATGAAGAACCCCGAGGGGCGCGGATTTCCCGGGTCGCGCAACCTTCAGGAATATGCCTCGGCCAGCAACCCCGAACTGATCTCCGGGACGGGCATGCACTGGGGCGTCGCCGCCGCCTTCATCGGGGTGATCGCCGCCTATGTGCTGCTGACGCGGCACATGCTGGGCTTTCATATCCGGCTCACGGGGCAGGCGCCGCGTGCGGCGCGCTTCGCGGGCGTGCGGCCAGGGCTTCTGACGGTGGTCTGCCTTGGCATCTCCGGGGCGGCGGCGGGGCTTGCCGGGATCTTCGAGGTGGCGGGCCCGGCGGGGCAGATCACCACCGATTTCAACATCGGCTACGGGTTCACCGCGATCATCGTGGCTTTCCTTGGGCGGCTGCATCCGGTGGGCATCCTGCTCGCCGGGCTGCTGATGGCGCTCACCTACATCGGTGGCGAGATCGCGCAGATGACGCTGCAACTGCCTGCCGCCGCGATCCAGGCATTCCAGGGGATGCTGCTGTTCTTCCTCTTGGGTCTCGACGTGCTGTCGAACTTCCGCATCCGCCTCAGCCAGAGGGAGGTCGTCTGAGATGGACCTGTCGGCAATCAACCCCGCCGTGCTCGTCGCCAGTCTGATGGTGGCGGCGACGCCGATCCTGCTCGCCGCCCTGGGCGAGATGGTGGTGGAGAAGTCGGGCGTGCTCAACCTCGGAGTCGAGGGGATGATGATCACCGGTGCGATCTGCGGCTTCATCGCTGCGGTGCAGACGGGTTCGCCGCTTCTGGGCTTTCTCTTTGCAGCGGGGTGCGGCGCGATTCTGGCGCTCGTCTTCGGTGTGCTCACGCAGATGCTGATGTCGAATCAGGTGGCCACCGGGCTCGCGCTCACGCTCTTCGGGCTCGGTCTCTCGGCGCTTCTGGGGCAGGGATACGCGGGCATCAAGCCACCCTCCTCGCCGCGGATCGACTTCGGGCCGCTGGCCGACCTGCCTGTGCTGGGGCGCATCCTCTTCCAGCATCATGCCATGGTCTATGTTTCGCTCGCGCTTGTGCTCGGCGTCTGGGCCTTCCTGAAATACACCCGCGCCGGGCTCATCCTGCGCGCCGTGGGCGAGAGCCACGATGCCGCCCATGCGCTGGGCTACAAGGTGGTGGCGATCCGGCTGGCCGCCATCGCCTTCGGCGGGGCCTGCGCGGGGCTGGGCGGCGCCTATCTGAGCCTCGTGCGGGTGCCGCAATGGACCGAAGGGATGACCGCCGGCGCGGGCTGGATCGCGCTCGCCATCGTCGTTTTTTCGAGCTGGCGGGCGGGTTGGGTTCTGGTGGGTGCCTATCTTTTCGGCGGCGTCACGGTGTTGCAGCTCAACCTTCAGGCCGCGGGGCTTGCCGTGCCGGTGCAGTACTTGTCGATGGCACCTTATCTGGTAACCATCATTGTGCTGGTGATCATTTCTGCCGACCGCACGCGCGTGGCGATGAACGCCCCCGCATCGCTCGGCAGGGTTTTCCATGCCTCGCAGTGAGGCGCAGTCCAACAGGGTGCCACCCGGCGCCCGCAACCAACGGGGGAAGAACACGATGAGACGCATGACAACGCTTCTGGCGGCAGCCGCGCTGTCGCTGGGGCTCGGGGGAGCCGCGGCGGCCGAAGACCCGCTGAAGGTGGGCTTCATCTACGTCGGCCCGATCGGCGATTTCGGCTGGTCCTACCAGCATGACTTGGGCCGACTTGCCGTCGAGGCGGAATTCGGCGACCGCGTCCAGACGAGCTACATCGAGAGCGTGCCGGAAGGCGCCGACGCCGAGCGGGTGCTCACCCAGATGGCGCTCTCGGGCCACAAGCTGATCTTCACCACGTCCTTCGGCTACATGGACGCCACCATCAACGTGGCCAAGAAGTTCCCCGACGTGAAGTTCGAGCACGCTACCGGCTACAAGCGCGCCGACAACGTATCGACCTATTCGGGCCGCTTCTACGAGGGACGCACGGTGCTGGGCCACATCGCTGGGCACATGACGAAGACCAACAAGGTCGGCTACATCGCCTCCTTCCCGATCCCCGAGGTGGTGCGCGGCATCAACTCGGCTTACCTCGCGGCCAAAAAGGTGAACCCCGATGTCGAGTTCTCCATTGTCTGGGTCTACACATGGTTTGACCCCGCCAAGGAAGCCGATGCCGCCAACGCCCTCATCGAGCAGGGCGCGGACATCATCATGCAGCATACCGACAGCCCGGCGGCGATGACCATTGCCGAGGAGAAGGGCATCTTCGCCTTCGGTCAGGCCTCCGACATGAAGCGCTTCGGGCCGAACGCGCAGCTCACCGCCATCGTCGACGACTGGAACCCCTATTACATCGAGCGCACCCGCGCCGTGCTCGACGGCACCTGGCAGAGCCAGGACAGCTGGCACGGGCTCGAACAGGGCATGACGGCGATGGCCCCCTTCTCCGACAAGATCCCGGCCGAAGTGCAGGCTTCGGCCAACGAGATCATCGCTAAGCTGAAGTCGGGCGAGATGCATTCCTTCGAGGGCCCGATCAACCGGCAGGACGGCTCGCCCTGGCTCGCGGCGGGCGAGCGGGCCGATGACGGCACGCTGCTGGGGATGAACTTCTACGTCGAGGGCGTCCGCGGCGACGTGCCGAATTAAACCGTGCGCAGGCGTCGGCGGCGGGCCCGGGGCACATCCCCGGGCCCGTCTGCGTTCAGCCCGGGGCAGCCCAGCGGATACTCGTCGAGCAGTGTGTGCACCGCCCCGTGGCGGCCAAGCTCCGAGCGCCAGAGGCCGAAGGCGTTCACCACCCACTCCGGCCCGTCGAGTCCCGCGTGGCGCGCGATCCAGCGCTCCGTTTCAACCCGCCCCGGGCGGCCCTGCGTGCGCGCCAGCGTGAGGTGTGGGGTGAACCGCCGCCGTTCGATCTCCACGCCCGCACCGCGCGCGGCCTGCGCCACCTGCGCCTGAAGGGCCGCGAGCGCCGGGCAGGGGGCAAACCCGGCCCAGAGCGTGCGAGGCTCGGCTCCGCCGAACGCTCCGAAGCCCGAGAGCTGCAGCCGGAAGGGTGCGCCGCGCAGCGCGGCGAGTGCCAGGGCCACATCCTCCAGGTCGGGCCGCGAAAGCGCGCCGAGAAAGACGAGCGTCAGGTGAAACTGCGCCTCGTCGGCTGCGCGCCAGCCCTGCGGCAGCCCTTCCTGCGCAGCAATCAGCGCGTCGCAGACCGCAACGGGCGGCGTGATCGCCACGAAGGCGCGGATCATCGCCTCAGCTCCCCAGCCAGGGGCCTGGGCAGGCGAGCGGCACGCGGCTCTCGCCCGTGGCGACGAGCCTCTCCTCCTCCGGCGCGCCCTCGGCGAGTGCGGTCAGGGCGTCGGCGCTCTCGGCGAAGTGCCAGCACTGCGTGCCCGGCAGGCCGTCGTAGGTGAAGCAGATGCGCGTCCCCACGCCCTGCCAGCGGCCTTGCATGCAGGTCTCGCCGGGGAAGCGCCAGATCACCGCGCCGCCAGGCAGATATTGCTCCATCCCGTGCAGCCGCCCGTCGGCGGTGGACCAGGCGATGGTGCGCCCGGAGACGCGCGCGGCGAATTCCGGCGCGACCAGATCCGCGGCCGCAACGGGCGCGGCGCCGAGCAGGAGGGCGAGGCCGATCACCCGGCGCATCGGCCCGCGCCCGGCAGCCGGTCGAGCCGGGCATCCATTACCCGGAACCACAAGGGTGGCAGAAGTGCCAGAGTGGACATCAC
>PHEG01000136.1 GCA_002842835.1 Alphaproteobacteria bacterium HGW-Alphaproteobacteria-2
GCTGGGCCGCCACGATGGCGTCATCCACTACACCATCGGCCAGCGCCGCGGCCTTGGCATCGGCGGGCTCGAGGAGCCGCTCCATGTGGTGCGGCTCGATCCGGAGACGCGGCAGGTGGTGGTGGGGCCGAAGGCGGCGCTGGCCACGCGCCGCGTGCCGGTAGCCCAGGTCAACTGGCTGGGCGATACGCCGCTCGGTGCGCGCTCCGAATGGCCGCTCTCGGTGCGGGTGCGCTCCACCCGGCCGCCGCGCGAGGCGATCCTGCGCCCGCTCGACGGCAACCGCGCAGAGGTGGAGCTGCTGAACCCCGAGGAAGGCGTCGCCCCGGGGCAGGCCTGCGTGTTCTATGAAACCGGTGGCACCCGGGTTCTGGGCGGCGGCTGGATCACGCGCCGCGCCTGATCGCGTCCGCCGCCTCGGGCAGCGCCACGATGCGCACGCGGCCCGCCGCCGCAGAGAGCGCGATCTCGCCCGAACAGAGCCGAAGCGCGTCTGCCCCGAAAACTTCGTGACGCCAGCCCTTGAGCGCCGGGAGATCGCGCTCTCCGGCGGCGATCGCGTCGAGTTCGGCAGCGCTGGCGATAAGCTTCTGCGCCACACCCGTTTCCTCGGCCTTCGCCTTCAGGAGCACGCGCAGCAGATCGGCAAGCCCAGGATCCGCCGGGCCGCGGGCAAGTTCCGGCTCGGGTTTCGGCAGGTCCTCCGGGGGGCAGGCGAGCCCGGCGGCCACCGCTGCAAGGATGCCCTCGGCGATGGGGCCCCGACGCGCCTCGCGCAGCAGAAGCCGCGACTTGCCCAGATCCTCCAGGCTCTGCGGCCGGGCGGAGGCGAGCTCGAGCAGGGCATCGTCCTTGAAGACCCGGCTGCGGGGAATGTCGTTGAGCTGGGCATGGGATTCGCGGAACCGCGCCAGCTCGCGCACCACGGCGAGAAACCGCCCCGTGGCAGTGCGTGTGCGCACCCGCTTCCAGGCGTCTTCGGGGCGGGTGATGTAAGTCTCCGGGTCGGCGAGGACGGCCAGCTCCTCCTCGACCCAGGCGCTGCGCCCGCTGCGTTCGATCTGGCGCGCGAGTTCCTCGTAGATCACCCGCAGATGCGTGACATCGGCCAGCGCATAGGCCTTCTGCGCATCGCTGAGCGGGCGGCGCGACCAGTCGGTGAAACGCGAGGACTTGTCCACGCTCGCGCGGGCCAGTTTCTTGACCAGGGTCTCGTAGCCCGCCTGCTCGCCGAAGCCGCAGACCATGGCGGCCACCTGCGTGTCGAACAGCGGCGCAGGGATCACCCCGCCCTCGATATAGAAGATCTCCAGATCCTGGCGCGCCGCGTGAAACACCTTCACCACGCCCGGATCGCGGAAGAGATCGTAGAGCGGGTCGAGCGACAGATCACCGGCGATCGGATCTACGAGCACGGCATCGCCCTCACCCTCTCCGGGCAGGGCGAGCTGGACAAGGCAGAGCTTCGCGTAAAAGGTGCGCTCGCGCAGGAATTCGGTGTCCAGCGTGACATAGGGAAATCCGCGCGCCCGGGCGCAGAAGGCAGCAAGCTCTTCGGTGCTGGTCAGGGTCTGCATGAGCATCCATGATGGGCGGATGGCGGCACAGCGCCGGGCGATGCTTCGTATAGGAGATCGAGCCCGGGATTGAAAGGGCCGCACCGCAAGGAGGGAGGAACGGCAATGGCCATGGCGGCAGTGATCCACGAGAAGGGCGCACCCGAGGTGTTTCGCTGGGAGGAAGTCGCGGTCGGCAACCCGGGGCCCGGCGCCGTGCGCATCGTCAACGACGCGATCGGCGTGAACTACGTCGACACCTACCACAGGCGCGGCATGGCACATCCCTGGCCGGTGCCACCCTTGCCCGTGGTGCTGGGCTTCGAGGGAGTGGGCCGCATCTCGGCCGTCGGCCCGGGCGTGACCGGCTTCCGCGAGGGCGACCGGGTCTGCTACGCGCTGCCGCCGCATGGCGCCTACGCCGAGGAGCGCCTCTATCCGGTCGATCAGCTTCTCCACGCGCCGCCGGGCATCGACGACCGCACCATCGCGGCGATGATGCTGAAGGGACTCACGGCGCAATACCTGCTCAGGCGCACCTACCGCGTGCAGCCGGGTGACACGATCCTCGTGCATGCCGCCGCCGGGGGTATGGGGCTGATCCTCTGCCAGTGGGGCGCGGCGCTGGGAGCGACGGTGATCGGCACCGTCTCCACCCCCGAAAAGGCCGAGATTGCCCGCGCGCATGGCTGCCACCACCCGGTGGTCCGCGGCGAGGCACGTTTTTCCGAAGTGGTGGCCGAGGTCACGGCGGGTGAGGGCTGCGCCGTGGTCTACGAATCGATCGGCAAGGACACCTTCGCCGAATCGCTCGACTGCCTGAGGCCGATGGGTGTCTGCGCGAGCTATGGCCACGCCTCGGGTCCGCCGCCGCTTGTGGACATCATTGCCGATCTGGGTGCCAAGGGTTCGCTCTTCGTCACCCGGCCCGCGATCATGCACTACATGGCGAAGCGGGCCGATCTGGAGGCATCTGCCGCGGAACTGTTCGACGCCGTGGGCAGCGGACGGGTCAGGATCGCGGTCAACCATGTCTGGCCGCTGTCGCAGGCAGCCGACGCGCACCGCGCCATCGAGGAGGGGCGAACCACCGGCTCGACCGTGCTCTTGCCGCGCGGCTGAGTTCAGCCCTTCACGAGCCGCAGGTGCCGCGCGGCGGGCGCGGGGACGAAGGCTGAGGCCTCCTCGGCGAGACCGGCAGGCGCGGCATGCGGCATCGGCGCGGCGAGTGTGCCAACCGGGCGCAGGCGCAGCCGCTCGATGGTGAAGCGCCGCGGCGGCAGGCCGACCACGCCCTCGGCGGCGATGCAGCCGAGCGCGCGGGTCATCTCGCCCCTGTCCGATGTCAGCGGGAAAAGCGCCATGCGCGCCCGCATCGGCAGCCGCCCGCGGCCTTCCGAGAGCAGATCGGCGTCGAGGAGTGCCGGACGGGCGAAGAGCTCTGCCACCTCGGCGGCGAGCGTGGCGCGTGCCTCGGGTTCGAGGATGGACTCGAGTGGCATGCCGCGCAACTCCATGCCCATCAGGCCCGTTACATGCGCCCCCGCAAGGCGGATGCGCACGGGCCCGTCGGGCCGCCACTCCAGCACCAGCGTGTAGGGCAGCAGCCCCTCGATCTGCCGCGGGTCAATCTCGGAACGCTGCGGCGCCGGGCGACCCGCCCGCAACGACTCCCAGTAAGCGGCCATCTGAGCCGCCACGCGCTCGCGCATGTTTGCCTCCCCGCGGAGCAGATGCACGCCCCATGCCTCTCCGTCCGCCAACCAGAACATCGTTACGCTCCTCCTCGCACCGTCACGCTCCCGCTGTCACGCTCCCGCGCGGGGGCCGCGCGTTGCCGATCCTGGAAGGGTCTGTTAACCCTGCGATCGAAATGCTTACCCAAGCGTTAAAATACATCGCGATGCGCCAGGGACACAGACAAATGGTGACAATTGGTTAACTCCATGACCGGCTTCGCGGCCCGGATCGACGAGGTGGCGGGCATTACCTGCGCCTGGGAGATCCGCGGCGTGAACGCGCGCGGGCTCGATATCCGGCTGCGCCTTCCGGAGGGTATCGAGGGGCTGGAGGCGGCGGTGCGCGCCGCGCTCGCCGGGCGCTTCGCACGCGGCAATGTCTCGCTGTCGCTGCGACTGGGGCGCGGCATGGGCGACGCAGCTGCGCGGCTCGATCCGGCGGCGCTCGACACCGCGCTCGACGCGCTCGCCGAGGTGCGCGCCGAAGCCGCGCGCCGTGGTCTCGCGCTGGGCCCGGCCTCTGCGGCCGAGGTACTGGCGCTGCGCGGCGTGATGGTGGCGGAGGCGCCGGAGGCTGCGCTCGACGCCGCCGCCCTCACCCCCGGGCTTGCCGTGCTGCTCGATGCCTTCGCCGAGATGCGCGCGCGCGAAGGTGCTGCGCTCGCCGCAGTGCTCGTAGCGCAGATCGACGCCATCGCGGCCCTGGTCGGGGACATCCGCGCCCTGCTGCCCGCCCGCGCCGCGGATGCGGAAGCCGCCTTCCGTGCGGCGCTCGCGCGGGTGGCCGAAGCCGCAGCGGAACCCCAGCGCGTGGCGCAGGAACTTGCCCTGCTGGCGGTGAAGGGCGACGTGACCGAGGAACTCGACCGGCTGGAGGCGCATGTTGCCGCG
>PHEG01000630.1 GCA_002842835.1 Alphaproteobacteria bacterium HGW-Alphaproteobacteria-2
CAGCACATCCGGTCTGCGCGGGCGGCACATGAAGCTGGCGTGCAACCCGCGCTGACGGCAGGTCTCCTTCACCAGCGCGCGGAAGAGCAGCATGTTCTCGGCATGCGCCATCGGCGGCGCCGGGTCGAAGGTGACCTCGAACTGCGAGGGCCCGAACTCCACCTCCATCGAGCGTACCGGCAGGTCCAGCGCCTGCGCGCCGCGGCGGATCTCGTCCATCAGCGGTGCGACCGGTTCATAGCGCGCGTCGGTGAGATACTGGAAGCCGTGGCCGAGCAGGCTCGTCTCAGGCGGCGCCGGGGGCATGCCTCCGTCGGCATGGGCGAGGCGCGGGTTCTCAACACGGAAGACGTGGAACTCCACCTCCAGTCCGCAAAGCATGGCGAGCCCGGCATCGGCCAGCCTGTCCATCGCACGCACCAGCATCGAGCGGGTGCAGAGCGGCAGCGGGCGGCCATCGGGGAAATGCAGGTTGCACAGAAACCAGCCAGTGGCGGGCGCCCAGGGAAGCACGCGGAAGCTCGCCGGATCAGGCACGATCAGCACATCCGAGGCACCGGTCAGCACGCCGGGGCCGAAGCCGATGTCGCCCTCCCAGACCGGGAAGGGTCATGGCGAGACCGTTGCGGAAGACCGAAGGCAGCGCCCCCGCCACCACCGCCTTGCCGCGAAGCACCCCGTGCTGATCGGCAAAGACGATGCGCAACGTCTCGATGCCCTCGGCTTCGACGCGCGCCAGCACCTCGGTGGCCCGTGCCCGCGCCGCGGCGTCGTAGAGCCCTGCAGCCGCGGTCAGGCCCCCGGCCAGTTCATCCTTGTCCGCCATATGCCTGCCCTTCTGCCCCCGGCCCCCCGCAGCATGCCCGCGCCGCCGCGAAAGATCAAAGCCCCGCCGACCAGGGCGCGCCCGCGCGTCGCGCCGCGTCTGCCTCCGCCCAGAGCCGTTCCCACGCCTGCCCCGGCCCGATCGCGTCGATCGCCATTGGCCCGCGCAGGGCGCCTGCGCCGCCCCCCTGCATCGGCAGCGCCTGCGGGTTGCCTGCCTCCAGCGCGTCCATGGCCGCGCGAAGCATGCGCCGGTAGCGGACGATGCCCACATCCGTGCGGCCCAGATGCTCCTTCGTACGGTCCTGGATCGCCCCCATGCTCTCCACCGCCCACTG
>PHEG01000137.1:0-4179 GCA_002842835.1 Alphaproteobacteria bacterium HGW-Alphaproteobacteria-2
CGCATCGCGTTCGGGCCGCGTGACGAGGTAATGCCCCATATCCTCCAGCAGCGCCTCGACCTCCCTGCCGAGCCTGGCAGCGGCGGCGCGCAGCACGGCAAGCGTGTCGGCGTCGTCGTAGTGCAGCATCGCCTCGAAATCGGCGTGGCCGATCCCGGCATCGGCGCAAACCTGCCGCCAGACCTCCGCGCCATAGACGTCGCGGATGAAACACTGGATCGAGCGGTTGACGAGGCCGTGCATCCTGCCCTCCCGAGCCGAGGCGGCCCGCACGCTGCCCCGACACTATGTCGCGTGTCTTAACAAAAGGCGAATGGCAGCCGTGCAAACCCGCCCTCAGGGTAGCGGCACGATCTCGGTGCCTTCGAAGAACAGCGCGGGTTGGCGCGGCGCGCCGACACTGTAGCGCCCCGCCCGCAGCGCGCCGAGCGCGGTGTCTGCCGAAAGGCTCTGGAGTCGCCCGGCGAGGTCGATCACCCCGCCCCTGTAGCGACTGCCGCCCGGGTGGAGGAAAAGCGCCGCGGCATGGTCCTGCCACCGGGCATAGACGACCAGCGCCTCGGGCCCCTGCCAGCCCTCCAGAGTCCCGGTGAACAGCAGCACGCAGCCCCGCGTGCCGTCCGCGAGGAACGTTTCGCATCCACGGTCGATGTCCTGCAACTCGCTCTCCGCAAGATCGGCGAACAGTGCAAGGGCGCGCTCCGGCCCAGCCGCGGCACCTGCAGGCAGCACCTCGATGCGCTCGGCGATGCGTGCGAGCAGCACGGCGCGCTGCTCGCCCGGCTGGGCGCCGTACTCGAAGCTCCAGCGGTCGGGGGCGGCGTCGAGCTGCGCCAGCCGCGCTGCGAGCGCTTCCTGCCCCGGCGCCTCGGCCTGCGCGCGCAGCCGGGCGAGTGCTGCCCGCCCGGGATTGCCTAGATCATGGGCGAGCGTCCAGAGGTCCAGCCTTTCGGGCGCGCTGCGGCCATCGGCGAGGCGGCGAAGCTGATCGGCGGCGGCGAGTCGCTCGGCGTTCAGCGCCGGGCTCAGCCACAGCGCGCAGACCGCGATCAGCACCAGCGCGAGTGCCGTGTTGATCCGCCGGATGCGCGCCATCCAGCCCGCGCCGCCAAGTACCGCGGCGGCGTAGCCGAGCCCGTAGACCAAGGCGATGCCGGACACGGTAAAAGCAGCAAGCCGCGGGGGGGTAAGCCCGTGCTGCGCGACGCGCAGGCCGATCTGCCAGGCCCCAAGCGCCGCAAGCACCGGAACGAGCAGTGCCAGCCCCTGCGCGGAGCGGCGCAGGAGCGGCGCGCGCGCAGCCTGTGCGTCGGATTCGTCTGCTGCGGCCGAAATGAGCGTGATTGCCGCAATCGCGATCACCAGAAGCGTGCCGCTGACCGAGAAGCCGGCCGAGAGCGCATCGAGCCCGCGCAGCGGGATGAGCAGCAGGAACACCGCCACCACGGCGGCCAGCGCGGGCAGCAGAAGCCGCAGGAGCCGCAGCACGATCCCCGGCGCCATCCCCTCGGCAGCATCGTTGAGCGCCGCGATGGAGATGCCGAGGACCAGGCCGGAGAGGCCGAAGACGGCCCAGCCCTCGTCAGCGAGCTCGGCCAGAAGCTCCACGCCCACGAGGCCGAGGAGCGCATGCGACAAGAAGTAGACCGCCCAGAAGACGGCGACAAAGAGCCCTGCGGCAGCAAAGCGTATCACTATCGCCCAGGCGCCGGAGAAGAGCAGCCGGTAGTCGCGCCAGCCGCCGCGCGCGCCGGCCTGAGCGGCGAGAAAGGGCAGCGCGAGAAACAGCATCGCCGCCCAGGCGGAAAGCGGGTGCAGGGCGCGCAGCATCTCGCCCGGCGTGCCGAAGCGCATGCTGGCGAGCGTCAGCAGCCCCGCGCCGACGGCGGCGAGAAGCGCCGTGCGCGCCAGTGCCGGTCCCAGCCGCAGCGGTCCCGAGAGCGCCAGCGTGCCCGCTGCGGTGGCCGCCGCGAAGGCGGTGAGCGCAAGCAGCCCGCGCCCGCCGGGCGTCTCCGGCTCGATCATGTCCACAAGTGTCCACAGCCCAAGCCCGGCCAGGGCGCCGAAGAGCCCCATTGCCACCCGGCTGCGTGTCGCATCCGTTCCCAGCATGGCGCGTCTCCGTTCGCTGAGCGACCGGCGCAGAGCCTAGCGCCTCCGCCCGCCGTCCGCCAGTGCGGGGGCCGCCCGATCTGCGAGCCAGCCGGGCAGGGCGGCGATGTCTGGCAGGACCGCCTCGGCGAGCGGGGAGAGATCCTCGGCACGGGCGACGCCGGTGAGCACGCCGAGCGTGCGCATCCCTGCGGCGCGCCCGGCAGCGAGGTCGTGGCGGCTGTCGCCCACCATCAGCACGCTCCCGACGGCGAGTCGGGTCTGTCGCGCGAAGGCGAGCAGCATGCCCGGCTCGGGTTTCGCGCCATGGCCGCTGTCATAACCGGCAACGAAATCGAAGGCGCCGCGGATGCCAGCGGCGCGCAGATGGGCGTCGGCCGCCTCGGCGCTGTCATTGGTTGCGACCCCGAGCCGCAGGCCGCGTGCCAGCAATTCGGCCAGCAACGGCACCAGCGGCGCGGCCTCCACCTGCGGGGTTGCGAGAGCGTGCGCCTCGGCACGGGCGAGCAGCCCATCGGCGTTCCAGCCCGGCAGATGCGCAAGCAGCGCGGCAAGCCCGTCCTGCGGCGTGCCTGCCACGAAGGGGCTCTCGGGCCGGAAGCGCCGCGCCGCCCGGTCGAAGCCGAAGACCCCGGCCAGAAACCCGGCGTGTGCCCCGTCGCCGTCTGCAATGTCGAGAAGGAAGCGCTCTGCCCAGACGGCCCATGTCGCCTGGAAATCGAACAGCGTGCCATCCTTGTCAAAGATGATGCCGCAGATCACTGCCGCCCCTCCACCACTGATTCGTTATGGCCGCGCGCCGCGCCCCCCTACTCCCGCGCTTCGCGCGGCGCGGACTGCTTCGCGCTTATCCATGCCTCGGCGTCGAGAACCGTTCCGAAGCGCGTGTCGCCGACGTAAAACGCGCCGCCCTGTCGGGTGATCGCCTGTCCCTTGAAGACCTTGACCACATCGCCGTGAGCGCTGCGAGATGGCTGGCCGGGTGGATTTGCCATGATGGTTTTCAGGGCCTCGATCTCGTCGCCGATCCTGATGACTGCCGCCGAAAGCCCCAGCACCATGACCAGGCCCGCGGCCCAGCCGAGCACGATCATGAGGCCGCCGAATACGTCGGGCTGCATGACCGCCATGAAGGCCGCGAAGAGAAGCCCGGCGACGAATACGATGCCGAGCAGCGCGCGATAGAGATCGACCAGGAACCTGACCATGGGAAACTCCGCTGGATGCCGTCCGTGCGTCAATTGTAAGGGGCAAGGCCCTTGCGGCGCCAGCTTTCGTGTCGGGCGCGCGCATCGCGTCTTCGTGAGATTCGTCGGAGGCCGGATTGCGTGACACCGCGCGGCAGGCAAATCTAACGTGAACTTATATGGAACACGAGGGGGCGGAGGTGGCGGTTCTCGACAATCTGCAAGTCCTTCTCGCCCTGCGCTCGATCACGGCTCTGCCTCAGGGTCCACAGCGCGCAAGCCTCGTGCAGCAGCTAGTAGAAGGCGGCGCTCTTCGTCGCTTAGCTGATCGAGATGAAAGAGTATCTCGGCGGTTACAGGGTCCCGTCCCTTCGTCAGGAAGCTGTCGAGCGTCTCGCCCAGAGCGTGGCATATCTTCATAGCGGTGTCGATTCTCGGGCTCCTGTTCACCCTGAATTGCGCCAATAGCGCTTCGCCCGGCAAATGGCCAGATGCGGCCCGCTCGGCTTGACCCTCCGGCGCGATTGCACGAGGGTCGGGCAATGAAACACAGCCCTCCGCGCTATGACCTGCACGCCTCGCCGGGCTACCACGCGACGCTCGCCGCGCGTGTCTACGAGCGTCGGCTGGAGGAGGGGCTGCGCGGCATCGGCCTGTCGCGCATAGGCTGGTGCATCCTGCTCGCGGTGGTCGAGGAGGGGCTGCGCCAGCCTTCCGAGATCGCGGCCTTCATCGGCATAGGGCGCAGCGTGGCTTCGCGTGCGCTGGGCCAACTCGAGCGCGAGGGCCTGATCGCGCGGCAAAGCGGCACCGGCGACCGGCGCACCACCGAGGTGCGCGCGACACCCGAGGGGCTGATCCGCCTCGAGGCGGCGCTTCC
>PHEG01000137.1:4202-8989 GCA_002842835.1 Alphaproteobacteria bacterium HGW-Alphaproteobacteria-2
TACATGGCTCTCGGCGGCGAGCAGGAAGTCGAGCACCGCGGCGAGAAACTCCGGCTCCGTGGCCTGCATGCGGATCTCGCCCGGTGCGATCCCGCTCGCCGACAGGAAGATCCCGAGCAACTCCGGGTCTGCGGCGATCCAGGCCAGCGCTTGTGCAGCTATGGTTTCAGCCTCTTCAAGCTGCATGTTCCCCGCCCCGCAAACCCCGGACCTCCCGGCGTGCCTGCGGCTGCCGGAAAGGAATTGTTAACCACTTTCCAGCACAAGCGGAACACCGCCTTCGCAGCGGGAGGGGCCATGTCGGGGCGCATACTTGTAGTGGACGATGAGGTGATCAGCCGCATTGTTCTCCGGGCAAGGCTCGACGCCGCCTTCTACGAAGTGCTGCTCGCCGCCGACGGGACCGCAGCGCTGCGCATCGCCCGGCGCAGGCGGCCAGACGTCATCGTGCTCGACGCGCACATGCCCGGCATGGACGGCTACGAAATCTGCCGCCGCCTGAAGGCGGAACCGGCGACGCGCGACATCGCCGTGATGATGATCACCGCCGGGCAGGACGCCATGGCATCGGTGCGCGCGCTGGCCGCCGGCGCCGACGACTTCATCGCCAAGCCGGTCGAGGAGGCGGTGCTTCTCTCCCGTCTGCGGCGGCTCCTGCGCGAGCAGGCGTTGCTTGCCGAACTGCGGCAGAACGCCCGTGCCTGCCACGGCCCGGGCCTGGCCGAACCGCCGGAACTCGGGCCTGTCGCGCCGGGGCGCGTGCGAATCGTCTGCTCCGACCGCGCAGAGGCGGCGGCACTGGCCGAGCGGCTCGCCGCGCTGATGCCGCACGATGTGGCGTCGGCCCTTCCCGGTGAACTCTTCGCTGCCGGCGAAGGGCAGGCCCAGGCCGAGGTTATCCTGCTCTGCGCTGGCGACGCACGGGCGCGCCAGCCTCTGCCCGCGCTGCTGGCCGATCTGCTGAGCCGCCCGGGAACGCGCGATGCAGCCGTGATCGTGCTGCTGCCCGAGGGGGCATCGGACGGCGGCGCCGACCTCGTTGATCTCGGGGCGAGCGACTGCATCCCGGCCTGCGTCCCGCTGGCCGAGATCGCCGCGCGCGTGCAGGCGCTCCTGCGCCGCAGACGGCACCTGGCTGCACTGCGCGCGCAGGTCGAGGCCGGTCTGCGCCTTGCCGTGACCGACCCGCTGACCGGACTCAGCAACCGCCGCTTCGCCGCCGCCCGGCTGGAGCGGCTGGCCGAGCGCTGCACGCGGCGCGGAGAGACGCTTGCCGTGATGCTGCTCGACATCGACCGGTTCAAGGCGGTCAACGACAGCCACGGGCATCTTGCGGGAGATGCCGTGCTCGCCGGCGTGGCCGAGCGCCTGCGCCGCGCGGCCCAGGACGCAGATCTCATCGCACGCTACGGCGGGGAGGAGTTTCTCGTCGCCGCGACCGGCCTATCGGCAGACGCGGCGCGCGCCATGGCCGAGGCAGTGCGCTGCGCTGTCGCCCGCACGCCCTTTCCCCTGCCCGGGCGCGAGAAAGGGCTGAATGTGACGCTCTGCGCCGGGGTCGTGGTCTTGCTACTGCTGCCCACGGGCTCCGCCACCCTGGCCTTCGGCGGGGACGGCAAGCGCGCCTTCCTCCCACAATCCCTCTTCGATTGCGCCCGAGGCATAGGTCATCCGGCCCTTGCCCTGTGGACGCCCCGCCACAAACTGCCCCTCGTAGACATCGCCGTTGGGATAGCGCGCCACGCCCGTGCCATGGATGCTGCCCGCCCGCCACTCGCCGGAAAACTCGAAGCCGTCGGGCATCACGATGCTGCCCTGGCCATCGCGCTGGCCCGCCTTGAAGCTGCCGGAATAGACCGTGCCGTCGGCATAGGTCGCCGTGCCGTCGCCCTCGCGCTGGCCATTGCGCCATTCGCCGACATAGCGATAGCCGTCCGGGTAGGTCATGGTGCCCTGGCCGTGATTCGCGCCGTTGGCAAAGCTGCCTTCGTAGACGAGTCCGTTGGCATATTCCGCCCGGCCCTTGCCCGAGATCACGCCGCCTGCCCATTCGCCGGTGTAGAAGGAGCCGTCGGCATAGGTGATGGTTCCCTGTCCGTGCGGCAGGTCTTCGCGGAAGCCGCCCTCGTAGACCGACCCGTCGGGATAGGCGACCCGGCCCTCGCCCTCCATCCTGCCGTCGACCCAGCCGCCTTCGTAGACATAGCCGTCCGCGCCGCGGAACACGCCCCGGCCATGGCGCTGGTCGGCGCGGAACTGGCCCTCGTAGACGTCGCCGTTGGCGAAGGTCACCTTGCCGTCGCCATGCCGCTGGCCACCCACGAAGGTTCCCTCGTATACGTCGCCGCCCGGCTGTTCCAGCCGCCCGAAGCCATTGATCTGCCCACCTTTCCAGGTGCCGGAATAGGCCAGCCCGTCGGGCATCACGAGCTTGCCCTCACCCTCGCGCAGGCCGTTCTTCACCTGGCCCTCGTAGACCCCGCCATCAGGGTAGGTGATGCGCGCGGTGCCCTCGCGCACGCCGCGCTGCCAGCCGCCCTCGTAGCGGTAGCCGCCAGGGCTTTCCATCACGCCCTCGCCATGATGCAGCGCGTTCAGGAATTCGCCCTCGTAGCGGGCGCCGTTGGCGTAGGTCGCCACGCCGCGCCCGGTGATCTCGCCCTCGGCCCAGTCGCCCTCGTAGGTGCCGCCGTCGGCGAAGGTGATGCGGCCCTGGCCATGCGGCTTGCCGACGGCGAAGCTGCCCTCGTAGATGGCACCATTGGGGAAGCGGGCCACGCCCTGGCCACGGATCTCGCCGTCCACCCATTCACCGGTGTATTCATAGCCGTTGGGCAGCCGGTAGCTGCCCTGCCCGTGCTGCTTGCCGTTGCGGAACGTGCCCTCGTAGACGCCGCCATCGTCATACTGCTTGGTGGCGACACCGTCCTGCGCCTGGGCCGCGAGCGACCCCGCCGCTAGAAATGCCATGGCCAGAACCAGTGCCCGTCTTCCACCCGCCGCCTTCCGCACCTGAACCCCCTGCTGCACGCGCCTGTTGCGCGGTCTTGATCCCTGCGCCGCAAAACCTAGTTGAGCCGTCCGGGTGTGACAACGGTTTTCCCGTTCCGGGCGGCTTCCCCTTGCCGACGGGTCTGCTAAGCAGGGGCCGGGATGGAGCCGCTAGAGGACCAAATGGCCGCCACCTTTCGCCTGACGCTGGCGCAACTCGACCCCGTGCTGGGCGATTTCGCGGGCAATGCCGCGAAGGCGCGCGCTGCCCATGACGAGGCGCGCGCCGCGGGTGCCGCCATGCTGGCGCTGCCCGAGATGTTCCTCACCGGCTACCAGGTGCAGGATCTGCCACTCAGGCCGGCCTTCACCGATCAGGCCATGGCGGCGGTGGAGCGCCTGGCACGCGACTGCGCCGATGGTCCGGCGATCGGCATCGGCGCGCCCTGCCGTCACGAGGGGCGGCTTTACAACGCCTGGCATGTGCTCTCGGGCGGGCGCGTCGCGGCGCGTGTCTTCAAGCACCACCTGCCCAACGAAGGCGTCTTCGACGAGCGGCGCGTCTATGCGCCGGGCCCGGTCAGCGGGCCGGTGGGGCTGGGGCCGCTGCGGCTGGGCGTGCCGATCTGCGAGGATGCCTGGTTCGACGACGTGACCGAGACCCTGGCCGAGACCGGGGCGGACCTGCTGCTGGTCCCGAATGGCTCGCCCTATCACAGGGGCAAGTTCGACACGCGGATGAACCTCATGGTCGCCCGCGTGGTCGAGACCGGGCTGCCGCTCGTCTACCTCAACCTCGTCGGCGCCCAGGACGACCAGATGTTTGACGGCGGCTCCTTCGTGCTGAACCCGGGCGGAGCGCTGGCGGTGCAACTGCCGCTGCACGAGGAGGCCATCGTGCATGTCGATTTCGAGCGGCGCGCGGATGGCTGGCGGGCGAAGGCGCTCCTCGGCCTCTCGGGCGGGGTGGACAGCGCGCTGGTCGCCACCATCGCGGCGGATGCGCTGGGGCCCGGGAACCTGCGCTGTGTGCTGCTGCCGTCGGAATACACCGCACCCGACTCGCGAGAGGACGCCGCCGCCGTGGCGCGCGCGCTCGGCTGTCGGCTCGATGAACTGCCCATCGACGGCCCCCGCGCGGCAGTGGCCGAAGCGCTGGGGCCACTCTTCGCGGGGCGCCCGCCAGACCTGACCGAGGAGAACATCCAGAGCCGGTTGCGCGGGCTCCTGCTGATGGCGCTCAGCAACAAGTTTGGCGAGATGCTGCTGACCACCGGCAACAAGTCCGAGGTGGCAGTGGGCTACGCGACGATCTACGGCGACATGGCGGGCGGCTACAACCCGCTGAAAGACCTCTACAAGACCCGCGTCTTCGAGACCTGCCGCTGGCGCAACGCCCATCACAGGCCCTGGATGATGGGGCCCGCGGGTGCGGTGATCCCGCCCCGGGTGATCGACAAGCCACCCTCGGCGGAACTGCGCGCCGACCAGAAGGACGAGGACAGCCTGCCGCCCTATCCGGTGCTCGACGCCATCCTCGAGATGCTGGTGGACCGCGACATGCCGCTGGCCGAGATCGTGGCGGCGGGCCACGACCGCGCCACGGTGGAGCGGGTGGAGAGCCTCGTTCTGAACTCGGAATACAAGCGCTTCCAGTCGGCCCCTGGCACCCGGCTCACGGCTCGTGCCTTCTGGCTCGACCGCCGCTATCCCATCGTGAACCGCTGGCGCGACCGCAGCTAGCCGCGCGCGATCCTCTCCAGCGTCAGGTTGGCGTTGGTATAGACGCAGATATC
>PHEG01000631.1 GCA_002842835.1 Alphaproteobacteria bacterium HGW-Alphaproteobacteria-2
TGCGCGAGCGGAACGAGATGCCCGCGACCGGCAC
This sequence comes from Alphaproteobacteria bacterium HGW-Alphaproteobacteria-2, assembly GCA_002842835.1. GTDB lineage: Bacteria > Pseudomonadota > Alphaproteobacteria > Rhodobacterales > Rhodobacteraceae > PHEG01. The sequence goes on from PHEG01000631.1 coordinate 35, forward strand.
CCGGATCGACTGGCCGGTGGATGTGGCCAGCATGATCTGGTCGTCTTCCTGCACCGGGAAGGCGGCCACGATAGGCCCGCCGCGCAGCCCCTTGTCGATCGCCTGCACGCCCTGGCCGCCGCGGCCGCGCACCGGGTAGTCGTGGCCGGAGCTGAGTTTGCCCTGGCCGCGCGCGGTGATGGTGAGGATAAGATCCTCGGCCGCCGACATCTCGGCCCAGCGTTCGGGGCTCAGCTGCCCGGCCTCGACGCTCTCCTCGTCGTCCTCGGATTCCACCGGTTCGTCGGCTGCCCCGGCCATCAGACGGCGCTGTTTGAGATAGGCGGCGCGCTCATCCGGACGGGCCTCGAAATGGCGGATCACGGCCATCGAGACCACCCGGTCATCTTTGCCTAGCCGCACGCCGCGCACGCCGGTCGACTCGCGGCCCTTGAAGACGCGCACCTCGGTGGTGGGGAAGCGGATGGCGCGGCCGCGCGTGGTGACCAGCAGCACATCGTCGTCTTCCGAGCAGATGCGCGCGTTCACCAGGCTCGCGCCCTCGGGCAGACGCATTGCGATCTTGCCGTTGCGCTTGACGTTGGTGAAGTCCGACAGCGCGTTGCGCCGCACGTCGCCTTCGGAGGTGGCAAAGACCACCTGCAGGCTGTCCCACGTCGCCTTCGGAGGTGGCAAAGACCACCTGCAGGCTGTCCCACTCCGCCTCGGGCACATCGACAGGCATGATTGCCGCCACCGACACGCCCGGCGCGATCGGCAGCAGGTTGACGATAGCCTTGCCGCGCGCATTGCGCCCGGCCAGCGGCAGCCGCCAGCACTTCATCTGATAGACCATGCCGTCGGTGGTGAAGAAGAGCAGCGCGGTGTGCGTGTTCGCCACGAAGAGCGTGGTCACCGCATCATCTTCCTTCGTCGCCATGCCGGCGAGCCCCTTGCCGCCGCGCTTCTGCGCGCGGAACTCGGCCAGCGCGGTGCGCTTGATGTAGCCCGAGGCGGTGACCGTCACCACCATGTCCTCGCGCTCGATCAGGTCCTCGTCTTCCAGATCCGCGTCATGCTCGACGATCTCGGTGCGGCGGGGGACGGCGAACTGCTCTTTCACCTCGCGCAATTCGTCGGAGATGATGGCGAGGATCCGCGCACGCGAGCGCAGGATGTCGAGATAGTCGCGGATCTTCGCGGCCAGCTCCTGCAACTCGTCGGTCACCTCGCGCACGCCGAGCGCGGTGAGCCGTTGCAGC
>PHEG01000632.1 GCA_002842835.1 Alphaproteobacteria bacterium HGW-Alphaproteobacteria-2
CGCCTGGCTGAAGGCCAACCACCCCGCCGAGTTCATGGCCGCGGTGATGGCCTGCGACATCCACCTGACCGACAAGCTGGCCGTCTACAAGCGCGAGGTGGACAGGCTGGGCATCGAGCTGGTGCCGCCCTGCGTGAACCGCTCGGAGGCGAATTTCACGGTGCGCGACGGTCGCCTCGTCTACGCGCTGGGGGCGCTGAAGAACGTCGGCGTCGAGGCGATGAAGCTGATCACCGAGGCGCGCGGCGACAGGCCCTTCCGCGATCTCTTCGACGTCGCCGAACGGGTGGAACTCAAGCGCGTTGGCAAGCGCCCGCTGGAGATGCTGGCGCGCGCCGGGGCCTTCGACGTGCTCGACGCCAATCGCGCACGGGTGCTGGCCGCCATCGACGCGCTGGTGGCCCATTCCGAGGCCGCCCATGCCGACCGTGCCTCGGCGCAGGTCTCGCTCTTCGGCGAGGCGGCGGAACTCCCCAAGCCGCGGCTGCCGCAGGCCGAGGACTGGCTGCCGGGCGAGCGGCTGGCGAGCGAGCACATGGCGGTCGGCTTCTATCTCTCGGGCCATCCGCTTGACGATTACGCGGGACCGCTCCGGCGCAAGGGGGTGCTGACGCTGGCCGAGGTAACAGAACGCGCCGAGCGCGGACCGCAGGCGGTGCGCATGGCCGGCACCGTCTCAGCCCGGCGCTGGAGGCGGCGCGCGACCATCTGGAGCCGGGCGCGAATGTCGTGCTCTCGGTCGAGGCGACGCTGGAGGACGGGCAGTTGAAACTTCTCGCCCGCGCCGCGCAACCTGTCGATCAGGTCGTCGCAGATGCCGCGCCCGCAGGGTTGAAGGTCTGGGTCGAACACCAGGACGGGCTCGTCGCCGTCGCGCGGGTGCTGGAGCGCGCCCGCGCCGAGGCGGGCCGGGCGGCGCGGGGGCCGGTGGCGCTGATGCTCTCGGCCCCTGACCTGCCGGGCGAGGTTGAACTCGCCCTGCCCGGAGCCTGGCCCGTCAGCCCGCAGGTGAAGGGCGCGCTGCGCAGCCTCTCGAGCGTGCTCGAGGTCGAAGAGCTTTAGACCCGCCGCTCAGAGCTTGCCCGCGAGGTG
>PHEG01000138.1 GCA_002842835.1 Alphaproteobacteria bacterium HGW-Alphaproteobacteria-2
CTGCCATTCGGGCACCGGCTCGGTCTGATGGGTCAGAAGAACGCGCCCCGCGCGCACCAGCACCGCATAGGCGCCCGGCCTGTCGCGGTAGCGCTGCCCTGCCCGCACCCGCTCGCCGAACCTGCGCATTATGGCCCCCGTTGCCGCCGTCCGCCGGGAAGGATATGCCCGGGCGCCCGCAGCTACTATATGTGCCCCATGACGCTGACGCAGAAAATCGCCTGGGACGACACGATCCTGCCCTTCCAGCTCGACCGCTCGGGTATCCGCGGCCGCGTCGCGCGGCTCGATCGCACGCTCGAGCAGGTGCTGGCGCAGCACGCCTACCCGCGTCCGGTCGAGGCGCTGGTGGCCGAGGCAGCGCTGCTGACCGCGCTCATCGGCCAGACGGTCAAGCTGCGCTGGAAGCTCTCGCTGCAGATCCGCGGCGACGGGCCCGTGCGCCTGGTTGCGACCGACTATTTCGCTCCTGCCGCCGCCGGAGAGCCCGCGCGGCTGCGCGCCTGGGCGAGTTTCGACGCCGCGCGCCTGCCCGAGACCTGGCAGAATCCGATCCGCCTGATGGGTCGCGGCCATTTCGCCATCCTGGTTGACCAGGGCGCTGGCACGACACCCTATCAGGGTATCACACCGCTCGCCGGGGCATCGCTCGCCGACTGCGCAGCGGGGTATTTCGCGCAGTCCGAGCAACTTCCCACGCGCTTCGCGCTCGCCCTCGCTCGCGCGCAGGAACCGGGGCGCGCCGAGGCATGGCGCGCGGGCGGCGCCATGCTTCAGATGATGCCCAAGGCGCCGCCGCGCATCGAGGGCGGCGGCTCGGGCTTGGCGGGTCTGCTCGCCCCCGAGGATGTGGTGGACGGCCCCGAGGGCGAGGACTGGCGGCGCGCCAGCCTGCTGCTCGACACCGCCGAGGAAAGCGAGCTTATCGGCCCATTCGTGGGCCCGGAGGAACTGCTGGTGCGCCTCTTCCACGAGGAAGGACCGCGGGTCTTCGGCGCGCAGCCGGTCGCCTTCGGCTGCTCCTGTTCGGAGGCGAAGGTCCGCCAGAGCCTCTCGATCTATTCCGCGCGCGACATCGCCACGATGACCACGCCGGAAGGCCGGGTGACCGCCGATTGCCAGTTCTGTGGCGCGCATTATGACCTCGACCCGGCGAGCGTCGGCTTCGAGGCGCGGGACGCGGGCGATGGCTGAGAGCATCGCGGCGCTGCGCGCGGCACTGATGCGCGCGGGCGCGCCCTCGTCGGATTTCGACCTCGACCCCGAGTTCAGGCTGCCCGAGCGGCAGTTGACGGAAGCCGCAGTGCTGATCGGCCTTGGCGAGAGCCCGGGCGGGCTGTCCGTGCTGCTGACCAAGCGCTCCTCGCGGCTCGCGCTGCGAGCCCGGCGAGGTGGACGAGGCTTTCGAGCTGCCTCTCGCCCATGCCGTCGATCCGGCGCGCTACCGGGTGGAACAGCGGCTCTGGCGCGGGCAGTTGCGCAGCTATTACGCGCTGCCCTGGGGCCCCTATTACGTCTGGGGGGCGACGGCGCGAATGCTGCGCGCGCTGGCGCTGAGGCTTGCACAATGACGCGGGTGGCGGGCGCCTGGCTGGAGGCGGAGGGAACGCAGGCCGTGCTTGGCGCGCTGGCCCGTGCCGGACACAAGGCGCTGGCGGTCGGTGGCTGCGTGCGCAACGCGCTGCTGGGCCAGCCGGTGGCGGATGTGGACATCGCCACCGATGCCCCGCCCGATCGGGTGATCGAGATCGCCCGAGACGCCGGGCTGAAGGCAGTGCCCACCGGCATCGAGCACGGCACGGTCACGCTGGTGGCGGGCGGGCGCGGCTTCGAAGTGACGACCTTCCGCCGCGACGTGGAAACCGACGGGCGCCGCGCCGTGGTGGCCTTCACCGATCTGCTGGAGGAAGACGCCGCGCGGCGCGACTTCACCATGAACGCCCTCTATGCCGAGGCGGACGGGCGGGTGATCGACCCGCTGGCCGGGCTGGCAGACCTGCGCGCGCGGCGGGTGCGCTTCGTGGGCCGCGCGGAAGACCGTATCCGCGAGGATTACCTGCGCATCCTGCGCTTCTTCCGCTTCCACGCCTGGTATGGCGATGCCGCCGCCGGGCCCGAGCCCGAGGGGCTGGCGGCATGCGCGCGCCTCGCGGGCGGGATCGCCGGGCTCTCGCGCGAGCGGCTGGGGGCCGAGATGCGCAAGCTGCTGGCCGCTCCCGACCCGGCGCAGAGCGTCGCCGCCATGGCCCATGCCGGGGTGCTGGCGGCTGTGTTGCCGGGCGCGCGCAACGATGCGGGCGCGGCGCTCGTGCGGCTCGTCGCGGCGGAGCGTGCGGCAGGCGCCGCACCCGGCTGGCCGCGGCGGCTCGCGGTGCTGGGCGACCCGGAAGCGGCAGCGCTGCTGCGGCTCTCGAGGGCTCAAGCGGTGCGGCAGGCGACAATCGGCGCCGCGCTGGCGGCAGCTGCACCCGCAGCGGCGACGGCCTGGCGGCACGGGACAGAGGCGGCCCGCGATGCCGCGCTCCTGCGCGCCGCCGAAACGGGGCGCCCCCTGCCCGCCGGGCTGGAGGCCGAGATGGCGCGCGGCGCGGCGGCGCGGCCGCCGGTCGCGGCGCGCGACCTGCCCGGGCTGGAGGGGCCCACGCTTGGCGCGGCGCTCAGGGCCATCGAGGCTGAGTGGCTGGCTTCGGACCTTCACGCCACGCGCGCAGAGCTGCTGGCCCGGCACCACGCTCGGCATGGCTGAAGCCCCGGCGCGCTCAGCCCTGCGCCCGATCCGGGGCGAGCGCACGCGCGTAGAGCGCATCGAGGAAGGCCGCGGCTGCGGGAAACGGGTCGCGCCCCTCCTCGCCCAGCACCAATTCCACCTGGGCGGCGAAATCGGCGTAGTGCTGCGTTGTCGCCCAGATCGAGAAGATCAGGTGGTGAGGATCGAGCGGCGCGAGGCGCCCTTCCCCGGCCCAGCGGGCGATCAGCGCCGCCTTCTCGTCGACCAGCGCCTTGAGGTCTGTGCGCAGCAGCCCATCGATGCGCGGCGCGCCCTGCAATATCTCGTTGGCGAAGAGACGGCTCTCGCGCGGGAAGTCGCGCGCCATCTGAAGCTTGCGGCGCACATAGCCGCACAATTCGGGCAGCGGCTCGCCCGCCGGGTCGAGCCCGCGCAGCGGGTCTAGCCAGGTATCGAGCAGCCCCTCCAGAAGCTCGGCGTGGATCGCTTCCTTCGAGGGGAAATAATAGAGCATGTTGGGCTTCGAGAGCCCGGCCGCCTCGGCGATCTGGTCGAGCGTGGCGCCGCGGAAGCCCTGCCGCGAGAAGACTTCCAGCGCGGCATCGAGGATGAGCGCGCGGTTGCGCTTCTGGATCCGCGTGCGCCGCGGGGCGGGGGCGCTCATGCCGCCGGCCCCGCGTGGAGCCCGAGCCCGCCCAGGATGATGCCGCAGACGGTGCGCGTGGCCTCCGCCCATTGCGCATCCGAAAGCGGGCGGGCGCCGTTCAGCGTCTCGATCTGATGGGCGAAATCGGCGTAGTGCTGGGTCGTGGCCCAGATCATGTACAAGAGCCAGCGCGGGTTCACCGGTCGCATCTGCCCCGCCGCGATCCAGCCCTCGATGGCGGAAATGCGGCTGTCGGTCCATTCGCGCAGCGCGGTCTCGAGCGTGTCCTGCACCAGCGGCGCACCCTGCATCACCTCGTTGGCCCAGACCTTCGAGCCATGCCGGTGCGTGCGGCTCAGCTCCATCTTGCGCGCGATGTAGCGGCTCAGCCCCGCGGCGGGCCCCGCCGAGGTCTCGAAGGCGTCGGCGGCTTCGAGCCAGATGAAGAAGATACGTTCCACCACCTGGCGGTAGAGGCCCTCCTTGGAGGTAAAATAATAGTGAAGGTTTGCCTTCGGCAGCCCCGCCCTGTCGGCGATCATCTGCATGGTGGCGCCGCGGAATCCGTGCTCGGCGAACACCGCTTCGGCTGCATTGAGGATCAGGCGTTCGTTTTCCGCCCGGATTTCGGTCTTGGGCGCCTCGGTGATGTTCAGTTCGCTGCGCACCCGGGGCCTTTCCTGCCGCCTCGCCGAGAGAACTTGACTGATTGGTCAAGTCTGGTAGCGTCCCTTCTGACCGGTCGGTCAGGCCGGAGTTTAGGGGCCCCGCGCGAAAAGCTCAAGAAAACGCTGGGGCCAGACAGGGAGACATCGCCATGGCGCTCGACCGCAAGCCGGCCCCCAATGACCTGCGCGCCTTCTGGATGCCCTTCACCGCCAACCGGCAGTTCAAGCAGGCGCCGCGGCTGTTCGTGGCCGCCGAAGGGATGCATTACACCACCCATGACGGTCGGCAGGTGCTCGACGGCACGGCGGGGCTCTGGTGCTGCAACGCGGGCCACAAGCGGCCCAGGATCGTCGAGGCGATCGCGGCGCAGGCCGCAGAGCTCGACTATGCGCCCGCCTTCCAGATGGGCCACCCCAAGGCGTTCGAGCTGGCCAACCGGCTGATCGGAATCGCGCCCGAGGGCATGGAGCATGTGTTCTACACCAACTCGGGCTCGGAAAGCGTCGAGACCGCTTTGAAGATCGCCATCGCCTGGCACCGCGCCCGCGGCGAGGGCAGCCGCACCCGGCTGATCGGCCGCGAGCGCGGCTATCACGGGGTCAATTTCGGCGGCATCTCGGTGGGTGGCATCGTCAACAACCGCCGCCATTTCGGCGCGCTGCTGACCGGGGTGGATCACCTGCCCCATACCCATCTGCCCGGCAAGAACGCCTTCACCCGCGGCCAGCCCGAACACGGCGCGGAGCTTGCCGACGATCTGGAGCGGCTGGTGGCGCTGCACGGCGCCGAGACCATCGCCGCGGTGATCGTCGAGCCGATGGCGGGATCGACCGGCGTGCTGATGCCGCCCAAGGGCTATCTGGAACGGCTGCGCGAGATCACGACCAAGCATGGCATCCTCTTGATCTTCGACGAGGTGATCACCGGCTTCGGACGGCTGGGCTCGAGTTTCGCGGCCACCCATTTCGGCGTGCAGCCCGACATGATCACGCTCGCCAAGGGCCTGACCAACGGGGTGATCCCGATGGGCGCGGTGCTGACCACGGCGGCGGTGCACGACGCCTTCATGCAGGGCCCCGATCACATGATCGAGCTCTTTCACGGCTACACCTATTCGGGCAACCCCATCGCCTGTGCCGCCGGGCTCGCCACGCTCGAGACCTACCGCGAGGAAGGCTTGTTCGAGCGCGCGGGCGAAATCGCGCCCTACTGGGAGGATGCGGTGCATTCCCTGCGCGACTGCCCGCATGTGATCGACATCCGCAACATGGGACTTATCGCGGGGATCGAGCTGGAGCCCATCGCGGGCCAGCCCACGAAACGTGCCTTCCAGGCCTTCCTCGACGCCTACGACAAGGGGCTCCTCGTGCGCACGACCGGCGACATCATCGCGCTCTCTCCGCCGCTGATCATCGAGAAGGCGCATATCGACCAGCTCTTCGGCACGCTGCGCGAAGTACATGAGGATCGACGCCGACCGATTGTGGGACTCGATCCACGAGATGGCGAAGATCGGCCCCGGCGTGGCGGGCGGCAACAACCGCCAGACACTCACCGATGCCGATGCTGAAGGCCGCGCGCTGTTCCGGAAGTGGTGCGAGGCGGCCGGGCTCTCCATGGGCGTTGACGAGATGGGCACCATGTTCGCCCGGCGCGAGGGCACCGACCCGGACGCGCTGCCGGTCTATGTGGGCAGCCATCTCGACACGCAGCCCACCGGTGGCAAGTATGACGGCGTGCTGGGCGTGCTCGCAGGACTCGAGATCGTGCGCACGCTCAACGACCTGAACGTGAAGACGAAACACTCCATCGTGGTGACCAACTGGACGAACGAGGAAGGCACGCGCTTTGCCCCCGCGATGCTGGCCTCAGGCGTCTTCGCGGGCGTGATCGACCAGGACTATGCCTATTCGCGGCAGGATGCGGCGGGGAAAACCTTCGGCGACGAACTGGAGCGCATCGGCTGGAAGGGCGACGAGCGCGTTGGCGCGCGCCGGATGCACGCCTTCCTGGAGCTGCACATCGAACAGGGGCCGATCCTGGAGGCCGAGAAAAAGCAGATCGGCGTCGTCACCCACGGGCAGGGGCTGCGCTGGGTGCAGTGCACGGTGACCGGCAAGGAGAGCCACACCGGCTCTACCCCCATGGCGATGCGCCGCAACGCGGGGCGCGGGCTCGCGCAGATCACCGAACTGGTGCACGAGATCGCCATGAAGAACCAACCCAACGCCGTGGGTGCGATCGGGCATATCGACGTCTACCCGAACTCGCGCAACATCATCCCCGGCCGCGTGGTCTTCACGGTGGATTTCCGCAGCCACGAACTCGACCGGATGGAGGGCATGGTGGCAGAACTTCTGGAACGCGCACCGAAGCTCTGCGACGCTCTGGGGTGCGGCTTCGAGCACGAGGTGGTGGGCTTCTTCGATCCGCCTGCCTTCGACCCCGTGCTGGTGGGCCGGGTGCGCGCCGCGGCGGAGCGCCTGGGCTATTCCCACCGCGACATCATCTCGGGCGCGGGGCACGATGCCTGCTGGATCAACCGGGTCTGCCCCACGACCATGGTGATGTGCCCCTGCGTGGACGGCCTCAGCCACAACGAGGCCGAGGAAATCAGCAAGGAATGGGCCGAGGCCGGCGCCAACGTGCTGATGCACGCGGTGGTCGAGACGGCCGAGGTGGCGGGGTGAGCATGGCTCCTGCCACCGCCGATGTCCCCGCGCGCATCGGCGCTCTGCTCGATGCCGAGGTCGATGCGTTCGATACCGCCACACGCCCCGGGGCGCGCACGCTCGCCGAGTTCCAGCGCATGCGCGTGCGCCGCCACCGGGCGGTGACGGTGAATTTCTCCTGCGGGATCACCCAGACCTGCTGGACGGTCACCCGCTCCAACGGCTGCTACAGCGTCATCTACCTGCCTGCGGCCGACTATTTCTCGCTCTGCGTGGACAGCGATTTCGGCCCGCTCGACATTGGCGTGCATGGCCGCGCCATCGACTGCTTTTCATCCGTCTGACAGGGAGGGACCCCATGAGAACCGTGATCCGGAACGGCACCGTCGTCACCCACGACCTGACCTACAAGGCGGATGTGGCGGTGGAAGCGGGAAAGATCGTCGAGATCGGAACGGGCCTGAAGGGCGATACCGACCTCGACGCAACCGGCTGCTACGTGATGCCCGGCGGCATCGACCCGCACACCCATCTGGAAATGCCCTTCATGGGCACCTACTCGGCCGATGATTTCGACAGCGGCACCCGAGCGGCACTCGCGGGCGGCACCACCATGGTGATCGACTTCGCCCTGCCCGCGCCCGGGCAGGGGCTGCTGGATGCGCTGCAGATGTGGCACAACAAGTCCACCCGCGCG
>PHEG01000139.1 GCA_002842835.1 Alphaproteobacteria bacterium HGW-Alphaproteobacteria-2
GAGGCCGAGATCGCTCCGCCCGCCGCCACGCCGACAGCCTTGCCGCCGCGCCGTCCCGCGCACAGGCCAGAACGCCTGGTACGCAGCACGCCGCAGCCTGACGCCCCGGCCATGCGCGCGCGTGGCGCGGCGGTGTGCCCGCCACCTCCGCCGCGCAGCAGGCCGCCGCGCCCGCGCCGACCTCCGGCCAGCGCGAGAGCCTGCTGGCTGACTGGGGCGGGCGTATCCGCGCGCAGGTCGAACGCGCCCGCCGCGCAGCGCCGCCCGGCATGCGCGGCCGCGCGGTTGTCGCGCTGACGCTGGCGGCGGACGGGGCGCTCGCCGGGGTGCGCATCGTGCAGTCCTCGGGGGCTGCGGCGGTGGACGGCGCGGCGCTCGATGCGGTGAGCCGCGCCGCGCCCTTCCCTGCCGCGCCCGGAGCGCTGGGCACGGGCCCTTTCGCCTTCAATCTGCCGGTGCGCTTCGGCGGCTGAAGCCCAGGCTCAGCGCCGCCAGGGGTTCGCCGCGCCGCGCGTCTCCGACAGGCTTTCGCGGCGGCGCGCCATGATCGCCTCGATGGCATCGGCCAGATGGACATCGGCGATATGCGTGTCGCCCCGTGCGAGGCGGATGTCATGCGCCTCCGCCAGCACCTCGGCATGGCTCGCGCCCTCCGGCGGCTCGAAGCGGTAGCAGGCGAGTTCCACCAGGAGCCCCATCGGATCGCGGAAATAGATCGAATGCATGAAGCCGCGGTCCTTCACGCCGGAATGTGCCACGCCGCGGGCTTCCAGCCGCTCCGCCGCCTGGGCGAAGGTGGCGGCGCTGACCGCGAAGGCCAGGTGGTGCACTGCGCCGGGGCGTTGCGGCAGCGGCACCGGGTCTGGCAAGCGGGCGTCGTCGCAGAAGACGGTGATCAGCCGCCCGTCACCCGGATCGAAGTAGAGGTGACTCTCGCTCGGGCTGTCGAGATTGGGCTGCTCGAAGATCAGCGGCATACCCAGAACCCCTTCCCAGAAGTCGATGCTGCCCCGCCGGTCGGCCCCGGTCAGCGTGATGTGGTGCACGCCCTGAACCTGGATCTTGCGCATCGGCCCCTCCCTCGCGTCCGCCCCAGTCTGGCGGTCGCGGGCGCGGGGCGCAAGCCGGGCTCAGAGCCGGTCGCGCAGGCTGTGCCAGAGCATCGCCAGCACCAGAAGCGGCGTGCGCAGCCGGGGCCCGCCGGGGAAGCGCATATGTGGCAGGCCCGCGAAGACATCGAAGCGGCCCGCCTGGCCCGCCACCGCCTCGGCCAGCACCCGGCCCGCATGGGTGGCGAGCGCCACGCCATGGCCCGAATAGCCCCCCGCCGAAAGGATGTTGGGCGCGAGCCGTGCCAGATGCGGCAGGCGGCTCATGGTGATAGCCAGCGTGCCGCCCCAGGCATGGGTCACCGCCACATCGGCCAGTTGCGGAAAGACCTTCAGCATCGGGCGGCGCGCCTTGGCGGCGATGTCGGCGGGGAAGCGGTAGCCATAGCTCTCGCCGCCGCCGAACAGCAGGCGATGATCGGGCGTAAGGCGGAAGTAGTTGATCACGAAGCGCGAATCCGCCACCGCGTGGTTCTGCGCGACGATCGCGCGGGCGCGGGCCTCGCCCAGCGGTTCGGTGGCGAGGATGAAGTTGTTGATCGGCATCACCCGGGCGGCCACCTCGGGCTCCAGCCCGCCGAGATAGCCGTTGGCGGCCAGGATCACATGGTCGGCGCGCACCTTGGCGCCTTCGGTCTCGACCACCGCCACGGCGCCGCGGCGGATGCGCGTCACGCGGCTGCCCTCGAAGGCGCGCACCCCCGCTGCCTGCGCCGCCCCTGCGAGGCCCAGCGCGTATTTCAGCGGGTGCAGATGCCCTGATCCCTCGTCGAGCACGCCGCCGTGGTAGTCTTCGCTGCCCACCAGCGCGCGGATTCCCGCCCGGTCGAGCGGGCGCAGCCGGTCGTAGCCGTAGTCGCGCGCCAGCCTCGCGGCATAGGCGTGGCTTTCCGCCACGAAGCGCGCGCGGTGATCGGCATGGATGACCCCGGGCGCGAAATCGGCCTCGACGCCGTGCCGCTCGATGCGCTGCATCACCAGCGCCATCGCCTCCAGCCCCTGATCCCAGAGGGCGTGCGCCACCGCCGCACCGTGGCGCGCCTCGATCGCGTCCTGCCCGATGCGCTGTCCCGGCCCCACCTGCCCGCCGTTGCGCCCCGAGGCGCCGAAGCCCAGCCGCTGCGCCTCGAGCAGCACCACGTCGAGCCCGGCCTCGGCGGCCGTCAGCGCCGCCGAGAGTCCCGTGTAGCCACCACCCACCACGCAGAGATCGGCGCGCAGCTCGCCCTGCGCGGGCGGCAACGGCGCGTGCAGGGGGGCCGTCGCGGCATACCATGAAGCCGGGTATTTCCCCGCCCGGTCGTTGGCGGTGAGCAGGTCCATGCGTGTCAGCCCGCGACCATCAGCCCCTCGGCCTTCAGCACGCGGTGCGTCTCGTCGAGCGCGCGCACGGCGCGGGCGAACATCTCGTCCACCTCCGCCTCGGTCATCACCAGCGGCGGCGAGACGATCATCGAATCGCGCACGTTGCGCATCACGAGCCCCGAGCGGAAACAGATGTCGCGGCACCTGAGCCCCACCGTGCCCACCTCGGCGGCAAAAGGCGCGCGGCGCGCCTTGTCGGGCGTCAGCTCCAGCGCGCCCAGCATGCCCATGGTGCGCGCCTCGCCCACCAGCGGGTGATCGGCCAGTTCCGCCCAGCGCGCGGCGAGCCGCGGCGCCGCCACCTCGCGCGCGTGATCGACGATGCCCTCGTCCTCCAGGATGCGCAGGTTCTCCAGTGCCACCGCGGCGGCCACCGGATGCCCGGAATAGGTGTAGCCGTGGTAGAACTCGCCCATCGCGTTGATCGTCCCGGCCACCTCGTCGCACACGATCGAGGCGCCCATCGGCACGTAGCCCGAGGTGAGGCCCTTCGCGATGGTCATGATATGCGGACGGATCTGATAGGTCTGGCTGCCGAACCACTGGCCGGTGCGCCCGAAGCCGGTGATCACCTCGTCGGCGATGAGCAGGATCTCGTGTTCGTCGCAGATGCGCTGGATCTCGGGCCAGTAGGTCTCGGGCGGGATCACCACGCCGCCCGCGCCCTGGATGGGCTCGGCGATGAAGGCCGCCACGTTGTCCACCCCCAGCCACGCGATCTCGCGCTCGAGCGCCCGGGCGCGCTGGCGGCCGAATTCGGCGGGGTCCATCCCCGCGCCCTCGCCATACCAGTAGGGCTGGTCGATATGCGCCATGTCGGGCAGCGGCAGCCCGCCCTGGCGGTGCATCGCCCGCATGCCGCCGAGGCTCGCCGCGCCCATGGTCGAGCCGTGATAGCCGTTCTTGCGACCGATGATGATGCGCTTCATCGGCTTGCCCTTCGCGGCCCAGTAGCTGCGCACGAGGCGGATGTTGGTGTCGTTCGCCTCCGAACCCGAGCCGGCGAAGAAGACATGGTTGAGATCGCCCGGCGCCAGTTCCGCCAGCCGCTTGGCGAGCGCGATCACCGGCGGATGCGAGGTGCGGAAGAAGGTGTTGTAGTAGGGCAGCTCCTCCATCTGCCGGGCCGCCGCCTGCGCCAGTTCCTTGCGCCCGTAGCCGATGTTCACGCACCAGAGTCCGGCCATCGCGTCGAGCATCTCGTTGCCGTCCGAGTCGGTCAGCCAGACGCCGCGCGCGCGGGTGATGATGCGCGTGCCCTGCGCGTTGAGCGCGTTGCCATGGGTGAATGGGTGCATGTGATGCGCGGCGTCGGTTGCCTGCATCTCGGCGGTGGCGGGCGTGTTGGTGCGGATGTTCATGGCGGTCTCCCTTGCTGCCGGGGGCATCCTCTATTTGATCAAATTATTCCGCCGCCGTCCACCCCGGCCTGCATCAGCGTGAAACCCTGGTCGATGTCGGCGGCGATGGCGGCCGCGGCGGCCTCCGCGTTGCGCGCGCGCAGCGCGGCGATGGTCTCGTCGTGGCGGTCGGGCATGCGCGCGGTGCCGAGCCGCCCGCAGATCACCCGGCCAAGCGGGCCGAAGCGCAACCATAGCGCCTCGGCCAGCGGCTCGAGCACCTGAGCCTGAGCGGCACCGTAGAGCGTGAAATGGAAGGCATGGTTATGCAGTTCGGCCAGCGCCGCGGCGTCGGGCAGCGGCACCGCCACCCGCCGGTTGTCGCGCAGCTCCAGCGCGCCTGCGGCGGTCAGCCTCCGGATCGCCTCGCGCACAGGCGTGGTGGAGACGCCCGTCTGCGCCACCAGCCCGTGCAGCGTCACCGCCTGCCCGGGCGCCAGATCGCCGTAGAGCACCATGTCGCGCAGGCGGCGGTATATGCGTTCGTGCGTGGGCAGGCCGGAGGCGTTCACGCGGGTCTCCCTCGGATAAATTTGATCAAAACATGCGATCCCGTCATTATCAAGAATTGCCTGAATGATCTATCCCCCGCCGCACCGATGCGGGCAGTTGCCCGCGCGCGCCCTGCGGTTAAGTTGCCGCGGACAGCCGGGAGGATGCCATGACACCGCCAAGCTATGCAGGCCCGCGCGCCGGGCTCTCGGGACAGCAGGAGCTGCTCTCGGGCCGGGCGGTGTTCACCGAGGCCTATGCGGTGATCCCGCGCGGCGTGATGCAGGACATTGTCACCTCCAACCTGCCGCACTGGCGGGACACCCGCGCCTGGGTGATTGCCCGGCCCCTCTCGGGTTTTGCCGAGACCTTCTGCCAGATCATCGTCGAGATCGCGCCCGGCGGCGGCTCCGAGCGGCCCGAGGGCGACCCGTGCGCCGAGGCGGTGCTGTTCGTCACCGAGGGTGAAATAGCAGTCACGCTTGGCGGCGCGGCGCATGCTCTCGGGCCGGGCGGCTATGCCTACCTGCCGCCGGGCTGCGGCTGGACCATCGCCAACAGCGGCGCGCAGCGCGCCCGGCTGCACTGGATCCGCAAGGAATACGAGCCCGTCGAGGGCATCCCGGCGCCCGATCCGGTCTTCACCTCCGACGCCGAGGTGGAGCCGCAGCCGATGCCCGATTGCGGCGGCGTATGGGCGACGACCCGCTTCATCGACCCGGGCGATATGCGCCACGACATGGCGGTGACGATCGTCACGCTGCAACCCGGCGCGGTGATACCATTCATGGAAACCCATGTGATGGAGCACGGCCTCTACGTGCTCGAGGGCAAGGCCGTCTACCGGCTCAACCGCGACTGGGTGGAGGTCGAGGCGGGCGATTTCATGTGGCTGCGCGCCTTCTGCCCACAGGCCTGCTACGCGGGCGGGCCCGGCCCCTTCCGCTACCTGCTCTACAAGGACGTGAACCGCCTGCCGCGCCTGCGGCCCTTCGGCTGATCGCCCGCCCGCCTCTGGCCAGCGCCTTCTTCTTGGTCCAAATACTCCGGGGTCCGGGGCAGCGCCCCGGCTATGCGGCTGTCGCACTGCGCGCGGCAACCGACCACCCCGGGAGCCAGCATGCGCGACAGCACGCCAGCCGAAGACCAGCCCGTCCTGCCGTCCGCGGCAGGCTGGCGCATCGTGGCGCGGGTCGCGCCCGCGCTCTGGCCCGCGGGTGTGCCCTGGGTGAAGCGGCGCGTCGTGCTGGCGCTCGCGGCCCTCGTCGCCGCCAAGCTCGTCACCGTTGCAACGCCCATGGTCTACAAGGCTGCCGTCGATGCGCTGGCGCCCGAGACGCCTTCGCCCGCCTGGGCACTGGGTGCGGGCGCGGTAGGATTGACGCTCGCCTATGGCGCGGCGCGCTTTCTCACCGTCGGCTTCACGCAGGGGCGCGACGCGCTCTTTGCCCGGGTCGGCCAGCGGGCGCTGCGCATCCTGCTGTTCTCGATCCTGCCGCTGATCCTCGAACTCGCCATGGTGGCAGCGATCTTCGCCACCTTCTTCGGCTGGAGCTATCTCGCCGTTCTGGCGGGCGCCATCGCGGCCTATGTCGCCTTCACCTTCCGCGTCACCGAATGGCGCGTGGCGATCCGCCGCGAGATGAACGCGCAGGACACCGACGCCAACCAGAAGGCCATCGACAGCCTGCTGAACTACGAGACGGTGAAGTATTTCGCCGCCGAGGCGCGCGAGGCGGAGCGCTACGACCGCGCCATGCGCGGCTACGAGCGCGCGGCGGTGAAGACCGGGCTTTCGCTCGCCTTCCTCAATGCCGGGCAGTCGCTGATCATCACGCTGGCGCTTGTGGCGGTGATGGCGATGGCGGCCATGGGCGTGCAGGCGGGGCGGTTGACGGTGGGCGATTTCGTGATGGTCAACGCCTACATGATCCAGATCGCCATGCCGCTCAACCTGCTGGGCTCGGTCTATCGCGAGATCCGCCAGTCGCTGGTGGACATGGCCGAGATGTTCGGCCTTCTCGACCGCGCGCCCGAGGTGGCCGACGCACCGGGCGCGCCCGCGCTCGCCGTGCCGCGCGGCGCGATCGTGTTCGACGACGTGCGCTTCGGCTACGGGCCGGACCGCGAGATCCTGAAAGGGCTCTCGCTCAGCGTGACGCCGGGCGCCAGGGTCGCCATCGTAGGCCCCTCGGGTTCGGGCAAGTCCACCATCGCGCGGCTTATCTTTCGCTTCTACGACGTCACCGGCGGCGCGATCCGCATCGACGGGCAGGACATCCGCGCCGTCACGCAGGCAAGCCTGCACCGCGCCATCGGCATCGTCCCGCAGGACACGGTGCTCTTCAATGACACGATCGGCTACAACATCGCCTATGGCCGCGCCGGCGCGAGCCACGCCGAGGTGGAGGCGGCTGCGCGCGCGGCGGCGCTGCATGGCTTCATCGCGTCCCTGCCGCAAGGCTACGACACCCCGGTGGGCGAGCGGGGGCTGAAGCTCTCGGGCGGCGAGAAGCAGCGCGTGGGCATCGCGCGCACGCTGCTCAAGGACCCGCCGGTCCTCATTCTCGACGAGGCGACCTCGGCGCTCGACAGCCGCACCGAGGCGGAAATCCAGGAAAGTCTCGCCCTGGCGGGGCGGGGGCGCACGGTGATCACCATCGCGCACCGGCTCTCGACCGTGGCCGACAGCGACCTGATCGTGGTGCTGGAGGCGGGCCGCATCGCCGAGCAGGGCAGCCACGCGGCGCTGCTGGCGGCCGGTGGGCTCTACGCCGCGATGTGGGCGCGCCAGCAGGCGGAACCGGAGACCGGGACAGAAATCGTGACCGGGCCAAGCGCCTGAGCGGCGGCTACTCCGCGGCGCGCACGGGGACGAGCGGCAGCGGGGGCTCATCCGTGACGCGTGCAGGGCCCGGGGCCGCGTCGCCGGGCTCCCAGATCACCACCGGCGCCGTCGCGCGCCGTGCGCGGCGTGCCAGCGCCCGGTCGCGCACCAGCCGGGTGCGGCGGCTCATCGCCTGCGCCGCAAGCGCCAGCGCCGCGCCATAGGCGCCCTCCACCGCCCAGATGCGCGCGGCCAGCAGCGCGGGCGTCAGCACCAGCGTGAGCAGCGTGGCGAAGCCGAGCCCGAAGACCACCGCCGTGGCAAGCTGCTTCCACCACAGCACGGTGGGTGCATCGACCGTGTAGCCGCCCGCCACGAAGTCGATGGAGAGGCCGTACATCATGGGCGCGAGCCCGGCCATGGTGGTGATCGTGGTCAGCAGCACCGGGCGCAGCCGGTCCTGCGCGGTGCGCGCGATGGCGTGCAGAAGGGTTGCGCCATCACCATCATGCCCACCAGAACGCCCGCGGTGGAGAGCACGACGGCCACCAGCACCAGCACAGAGTTGTAGAAGCTGTTGAACTGGGTCAGCAGGATGATGAACATCAGCCCCAGCGCGCCTGCGAAGGCGGTTGTGAGGAAGGCTTGGCTTTCCGCCTGATCCTCCTGATCGCCGGTCCATTCCCAGGCGATGCCCGCAGGCAGCGGTTCTTCGGCCTTAAGCCGTTCCGTCAGATGCGCGATGCGCTCGTTCGCGTTGATCGGCTGGCCGCGGGCGTTCTCCAGCCCCTCGGCGACATTGGCCTTGATGTCGAAGAAGCGCGCGCCGTCCACCCGGTCGATCTGCGCGAGCCGCGGCACAGGGCTGCGGGTGATGAAATTGTCGAGCGGCACCAGCCCCATGGCGGTGCGCACCTTGAGCGTGTCGAGCGTCGAGAGCAGCCGCTCGCCCTCGGGGAAGCGGATGCGGATGTCGATCTCCTCGTCCGAACTGTCCACGCGCATCGTGTCGAGCGTCAGGCCCCGGGTGACGAGTTGCACCATGCCGCCCACGGTGGCCACATCGGCGCCGAAGCGGCCAGCCGCTGCCACGTCCACGTCGATCTCCCAGTCGATGCCGGGCAGCGGGCGGGTGTCCTCGACGTCGATCAGCCCCTCCGTCGCCTCGAAGCGCGCGCGCATCTGTGCCGCCGCTTCCAGCAGTCGCTCCCAGTCCTGGCCCTTGACGCGCAGCGCGACGGGCTTGCCCTGCGCCGGGCCATCGGCCTGTTCCAGCAGATCGGCCTCGATGCCGGGAATGGCGCGGATCGCGGCCAGCGCCTCGGCCAGGAT
>PHEG01000140.1 GCA_002842835.1 Alphaproteobacteria bacterium HGW-Alphaproteobacteria-2
AACCGCACCCTCGGGCGGCGTGCCACGCAGTTCCGAGCGCAGGCCGATCATGTGCGCCGCGCTCCAGCGCACCCAGCGGCAATAGGTATGCACCGCCCGGATGGCCCAGCGCCGGTCGAAGATCGCGGGTGGGGTGAAGGCCACCGCCAGCACCGGCATGGCGGCATACATCTGCACCACGAACAGAAGCGAACGCAGCCACAGCCAGGTCCGGGACATCAGGTGATCCTCCTGAGGCTGGCGAGGGCGGCGGTGCGCGTCGCCCAGAACGCCACGACCCCTGCCATTGGTGGGATGAGAAGCGCCAGCGCCCATTGCGCGCCCTCGAAGCCGAGCCCCGTGAGAACCACCTCCTCGCCCGCGCGCGTGCGAACCATCCACACGCCAAGCATGCCCAGCGCCGTGCCTGCGCCTGCGCCCGCCAGGGTTCGCAGGGTGAAGCGGCGGGTGAAGGCGCGTGCGATGGTCACGTCGCGCGCGCCCACGAGGCGCAGCACCTCGATCACCTGCGCATTCGCGGCCAGTGCGGATTGCGCGGCCAGCGTCACCAGCGCGGCCAGCGCCACCGTGATCAGGGCCACCGCGAGTAGCCCGAAGGCCCGAAGCCGCCCCGCCGCGGCGGCGAGGGGCCGCCGCCAGCGGGTGTGATCGTCGAGCACCGCGCCTGGCACCTCGGCCGCGAGCCGCAACCGGAGCCCCTCGGCATCGAACCCCGACGCCGCCTCCGTGACCTCGACGAGTTGCGGCAAAGGCAGGCTCTCGACGGCCAGGCCGGGGCCGAGCCATGGCTCGAGCAGCGCGCGCTGTTCCTTCAGCGTAAGCGCCCGCGCCGCGGCGATACCGGGCGTCGTCTCGAGGATCGCGAGCACGGCGCGGGTGGCCGCTGCCTCCTCCCCCTGGTGCGCCATGATCCGCACCGTAGCGGTCTGCGACAGCGCCTGTGACCAGCGTTCGGCCATGCGCCCCGCCGCCAGAGCCAGCGCCAGAGAGAAGACCGCAAGAAAAGCCATCGCCGCGGCGGTCAACACCAGCAGCCGTGCGGTGAAGCCACTGGGGGGCACCACGCTGCCGGGGCTGCGCTCGGTGCGGAAGAGGCTGGGCAGGCGCATCACAGATCAGCCGCGGCGGGCTGCACCTGTCCGCCGCGGATCCGCAGCACGCGCGCCGCCACCTCGGACTTGGCGGCGCGGATGAGCGCAAGGTCATGCGTGGCGATCAGCACCGTGCGGCCCATGCGGTTGAGCTCGATCAGCAGATGCAGCAGGCGGCGGGCCATGTCCCAGTCGATGTTGCCGGTCGGCTCGTCGGCGAGGATGATCTCCGGCTGTCCGATCACGGCGCGCGCCAGCGCCGCGCGCTGCCGCTCGCCGCCTGACAGCTCGGGCGGCAGGGCGCCGCGACGGTGCCCGAGTCCGACCCAGGAGAGCAGGTCGTCAAGATCGGCCCCCGGCGCGCTGTCGCCCTCGATGGTCAGCGGCAGGGCGATGTTCGCGTCAAGCGGCAGATGGTCGAGAAACTGGCAGTTCTGGTGAATGACCCCGATGCGCCGCCGGGTCGCTGCCACCCTGTCGCGGCTCATGGCGCGCACGTCCTCGCCGAGGATGCGCAGGCTGCCGTGGCTGGGGCGCAGTTCCATGTAGCAGAGCTTCAGGAAGGAGGTCTTGCCGCTGCCGGAGGGCCCGGTGAGGAAATGAAACGAGCCCGGCGCCACGTCGAGGTCGATCTGCGACAGAAGCATCGTGCCGCCATAGCCGCACGCGGCCTGCTGGAACGCGATCACCATGCCTCAGCCGCCGCCTCCTGCCCGTCGGATCAACCGCTTGGAATACAGGGCTTCGGCGGCTACAACAAGGGACGCACCGAAGCAATGGAGAGCGCCATGCGCCTCGTCTGCCCGAACTGCAAGGCGGAATACGAGGTCGACGACAGTGCCATCCCGCCGACGGGCCGGGACGTGCAGTGTTCGGCCTGTAGCCACATCTGGCTTCAGGCCCCGGCCGGTGGCTGGCCGGAGGAGACCGACGCCGACACGGAAGACCCTTGGGAGCCGGGGGCGCTCGGGGACCCCGGCGAGCAGGTGCCGACCGCTGACGCGGCGGATGCGCAGAGCAACCTGCAACTTTCCAAGCCGCTCGAGGCAGAGCCAGAGCCGGAAGTGCCGGCAGACGAGGCATCGCCGGAAACCCCGCGCGGTGCCCCTGCCGAAGACGCCGAAGACAAGGAGCCGCCCGGGCCGGACGGCGCGATGGCGCAGACGGGTGGCGCCGACGCGGAGCAAGCGCTTCAGGTCGGCGAGCGACCGCCGCGGCGCAACCCGGCGGCAAGCCCCGAGGTGATCGCCATCCTGCGCGAGGAAGCCGAGCGCGAGACCAAGGCGCGCAGGCGCGGGAGCGCGGCAGCGCTTGAGGTGCAGTCCGATCTCGGGCTGACCGATGCACCGCCGCCGCGCCCCGAGCCGTCCGGCGAGGATGCGCCGCCATCACCGCCGCGCGGGCTGAACCGGCTGCCCGCGATCGACGAGATCGACACCGCCAGCCTGCGGCCCGCGCCACGGCGTTCGTCCCGGGGCTCCCCCGGCGCGGCTCCAGTGCGGACACCAGCAGCAGCTGTGCCGGGCGGCGGCACCCGTCGGCGCGGGCGATACCTGGCCGGATTCCTGCTCTCGGCTGCCATCGCCACCGCCGCGGCACTGGTCTATGTCCGTGCCGGGGACATCGCCGCGGCGCTGCCCGAGGCGGGCCCGGCGCTCGACGCCTATGCCACCTGGGTGGAAGGTCTGCGCCTGCGGCTCGACGACGTGGTGCGCGCTGCGGTCGAGGCAATCTCGGCGTTCGCCGCCCGGGCGGGCGCCTGACCGGCACACCTGCTTAGTAGGGACCGAGCAACCGCTCGAAATAGTCGAGCTCGAAGTCGGGGCGCGCCCGTTCGCCGGAGCGGCGACGCAACTCCTCGAGGATCTCGCGGGAGCGGCGTGCCGCCTCGGTGCCGGGCAGCATGTTCTGGTCGGTCCCGAGCCGCCCCGATTGCCCGGACGGCCGCCCCAGCGGATCGATGCTGTCGGGCCCGTCCTGGCCCGCCTGCTGGCCCTGGCCCGGCTGAGTTTCGCGTGCCATTTCCTCGCCGAGGTTGCGGATGCCCTCGCGCAGTGCCTGCATCGCCTCGGCCTGGTTGTCGAGCGCGCCGCGCAGATCACCGCGGTCGAGGTCATCGCGCGCACCGCCCATCGAGCGGTCGGCCTGCTCCAGAGCCTCGCGCGCGGCGCGGCCCTCCGGGCTCTCGCCGCCCGGCAGGGAGCCGCGCTGGCGCTCGAGCATCTCGCGCAGCGCCTCCTGGCGCCGGGCGAGATCCTGCGCGCTGGGGCGACCGCTCTGGCCTTCGCCCTGGCCCTCGGCGCCCTCGTGCTGCTGGCCGCGGCCCTCGCCACCGTTGCGGCCCTCGTTGCCCTGGCTTTCGCCCGCGCCGCTGCCCGGGTTGAGCTGCTCCTGCAACTGGCGGAACGCCTGGTCGGAAAGGCCCTGCTGCTGGCGCAGCGTGTCCTGCAACCCCTCCATGGTCTGCTGGCCCTCTCCCTGGCCGCCCTGGCCGCGGGTGATCTGCATGTTCTCCATCATCTGCTGGAGTTGGCGCAGCAGTTCCTGTGCCTCCGCCGTCCGCCCCTCGCGCGAGAGCTGTTCGATACGGTCGAGCATGTCCTGCATGTCCTGCGGGCTCATCTGCTGGGCGTCCTCGCCCGCCTCGGCCATGCTTTCGGGGTTGCGCAGCGCCTCTTCGGCGAGCTGGCGCATGTAGTCCTGCATCGCCTCGCGCAGTTCCTGCATCAGCTCGGCGATCTCCTGATCGCTCGCGCCGCGCTCCAGCGCCTCGGACAGGCGCTCCTGCGCACGGCGCAGCCGGGCGAGCGCGTCCGACAGGTCGCCTTCCTCGATCAGGATCGCCGCCTGCCACAGCAGTTCGGCCACCTCGTCGCGCGCCGTATCGGGAAGATCGGCAGGCAGCGCCGCCTCAAGCCGTCGCAGCGCGGTGCGCACGAGGAGATAGGCGGTGGTGCTGCGGAAGATGTCGTCGGGCCGGTGCGTGACCGCGCGCAGCACCCGCGCCGCCTGCGCGCCGTTCGCCCGCGTCCAGAGCAGGTCGCGACCGGCAGCCCGGCCCAGGGATGTTGCGCAAGATCCTCGACAAGTGCTTCCTCGAAGGCGGTCCGATCGCCGCGGAAGGGCATCGGCAGGTCGAGTACCAGCACCTCGCGCGGTTCGGGCTCGGGCGCGAGGCCATGGCGGCGGTCCACCGCGGGCAGATCGAGCGTCACCTCGGCGCGGCCCGAGGCCACTCCATAATCGTCGGAGGCATGGAAGGGCAGGGTCATCTCGCCGCGAAGCCCTGCCTCGGGGTCGCCCCCGAAGCCGATCTCCGGCGGCAGGTCGGGGAGCATGGATATCTGCCATTCCGCCGCAACGGCGCCGGAAAGCTCGATGATACCGCTCCGTTCCACGGAAAAGGCCAGTTCTCCGGTCGGGGCGGTCGGGAGCGTGGTGCCTGTCGAGACGCTCTCGCTTAGCCGCAGCGCACCCGGCTCGCCGTAGAGCCGCAGTGTCACGCGGCTGTCCTCGGGCACCTCGAGCAGCGTGCCCGCGGCGGCCTCGTTGAGATAGATCGTCGGCCGCCCGGTGTGGGACGGCGGCGCGATCCAGCCCTCCCAGGCGGGTCCGGCGGCGACAGCGGCGCCCGGACCCGCGCCGGGCACGAAGTGGGCAAGGCGCTCCGTCTGCCCGAGTCCGCCGAAGACCAGCGCCAAGGCCAGCGCCGTGCCCCCGGCGAGGCGCAGCGCGAAGCGGTCTCGCCCGGCCAGCCGCAGGTCGGGCGGCACGGCGCGCGCTGCCGCCAGCCGCTCGGCCATGCGTGCCACATGCGCCCGCCAGACCGCGACCGCAGCGCCGT
>PHEG01000141.1 GCA_002842835.1 Alphaproteobacteria bacterium HGW-Alphaproteobacteria-2
TGCGGCGATCCGCGCGTGGCAAGGGGACGGCGGTGCGCTAAGCGGGCCCGCTCGGGAAATTCAACTCACGAAAAAGTGAACACAGGCCGGTAAAGACCCCGACGACCGGCAATCACAAGCCCGTTGCGCCGGTTGCCATGCGGGCTGGCGCGCCACATGGTGGCGCGGGCGACATGGAGGCGGCAATGGACTTTCTGGGCTGGGCCGGGCGGGCGATGGAAGCCATGGCCCTTGCCTTCGTTGTCGCTGCCGGGGTGGTGGTCGCCGCGGTGATCGTCATGTTCGTCTTTGACCGGGCGCAACGGCACGATGCGATCCGGCGCAACTATCCGGTCATTGGGCGTTTCCGGGCACTGTTCATCGCTCTGGGCGAGTTCTTCCGACAATACTTCTTCGCCATGGACCGCGAGGAACTGCCCTTCAACCGTGCGCAGCGCGACTGGGTGAAGCGCGCTTCTTCGGGGGCCGGAAACACCATTGCCTTTGGCTCAACGCGCAACCTCTCGGTGCCCGGCACGCCGATTTTCGTGAACGCTCCATATCCGCCGCTCGAGCCGCACGCAGCGAGGAGCGTGCCGCTCTGCATAGGGCCCGGCGCGCGGCGGCCTTATGATGCGCCCTCGTTCTTCAACATATCGGGCATGAGCTTCGGTGCGTTGTCGCGGCCTGCCATCGAGGCGCTCTCGCGTGGGGCGGCCGAGGCGGGCATCTGGCTCAACACCGGCGAGGGCGGGCTCTCGCCCTGCCATCTGGCTGGGGGCTGCGACATCATCTTCCAGATCGGCACGGCGAAATACGGCGTCCGCGACGGAGACGGCAACCTCGATGACGATCGGCTGCGCGCGGTGTCGGAACTTCCGCAGGTGCGTATGTTCGAGGTAAAGCTGGCGCAGGGGGCGAAGCCGGGAAAAGGCGGAATCCTGCCCGGGCGCAAGGTGACCGAGGAGATTGCAGCGGTACGCGGCATCCCGGTCGGGCGCGACTCGATCTCGCCCAACCGCCACCTCGAGGTGGGCAACGACGAGGAATTGCTCGAGTTTGTCGCGCGCATCCGCGAGATCACCGGCAAGCCGGTGGGCATCAAGACGGTTTTTGGCTCCGCCGAGAGCTTCCGCAGCCTTTTCGCGCTTATCGAGACTGTCGGACCGGATGCGGCGCCCGACTTCATCACGCTCGACGGCGGCGAGGGCGGCACGGGTGCCTCGCCCATGCCGTTGATGGATCTCGTCGGCGTCTCGATCCGCGAGGCGCTGCCGCAGGTGGCTGACCTGCTGGAAGAACACGGATTGAAGGAGCGAATCCGCCTGATCGCCAGCGGCAAGCTGATGAACCCGGGCGATGTGGCCTGGGCGCTGGCGGCGGGGGCCGATTTCGTGAGTTCGGCGCGTGGCTTCATGTTCTCGCTGGGCTGCATCCAGGCGATGAAGTGCAACAAGAACACCTGCCCCACGGGGATCACGACGCATGACCCGAAGTTTCAGAGGGGGCTGGTTGCAGAGGCGAAGTTCCTGAAGGTGGCCGCCTATGCGCGTGGTATCCGTGAGGAGGTGGAGATCATCGCCCATTCCGCGGGTCTGGCCGAGCCGCGCGGGCTGCGTCGCCATCATGTGCGGCTGGTGCAGCCCGATGGGCGCTCGGTGCCGATGGACGTGCTCTATCCGCCGCCGCGGGTGAGGCCCGGCCTGGCGGTGCCGCGCGTGGCGTTGTGAAGGGCGCGCGGCGCCCTATCTTCTTGCAGAACTGTTTGTGGGGCGGGGGGCCAGGATGAACGGACAAGGGGCGAGGCTGCGCTATTCGGACGTGACGCCGGAGCGTTTGTGGTTCGACCGTCGCAGACTGATCGCGGCGGCCACTGGGGCGGCGGCTGCCGGATTGCTGGGGCTACCGGCGCGGGCGCTGGAGTATCGCAAGAGCGGGTATTCGACGGGCGATGAACCCAACAGCCTGTCGGACATCACGAGCTACAACAACTTTTACGAGTTCGGCACCGACAAGGGCGACCCGAAGCGATACGCGCACCGGCTGACCACCGATCCCTGGAGCGTCGAGATCGACGGGTTGGTGGCGCGGCCGGGCAGCTACCCGCTCGACGACATCCTGAAGGGCATGCCGCTGGAGGAACGCATTTACCGCTTCCGTTGCGTCGAGGCCTGGTCGATGGTCATCCCCTGGATCGGTTTTCCTCTCGCCTCGCTGCTCGAGCGCGCAGGTGTGGAGCCGGGAGCGCGCTATGTCGCCTTCGAGACTTTGGTGCGCCCCGAGGAGATGCCGGGGCAGCGGCAGCCGATTCTCGACTGGCCCTACCGCGAGGGGCTGCGGCTCGACGAGGCGATGCACCCGCTGACGATCCTTGCCACCGGCCTCTACGGGCAGGAGATGCCGAACCAGAACGGTGCGCCGCTGCGGTTGGTGGTGCCGTGGAAGTATGGCTTCAAGTCGATCAAGTCGATCGTGCGCATGTCGCTGGTTGAGAAGCAGCCACCGACCACCTGGGAGATGGAGAACCCGCGAGAATATGGCTTCTACTCCAACGTCAATCCGCAGGTGGATCATCCGCGCTGGAGCCAGGCGACGGAACGGCGCATCGGGGCGAGCCTGTTCTCGGCGCGCCAGCCGACGCTGATGTTCAACGGCTATGCCGAGGAGGTCGCAGGGCTCTACGCGGGCATGGACCTGAAGAAGCAGTTCTGATGCCGGGGGCGGAGGCACTCAACGCCGCCGCGCGCAGGGTGCCGCGCGGGGCGATCTATGTGCTGGGGGCGCTGCCGGCAGTGTTCCTGCTCCAGGGGCTGTTTGCGGGGAGCCTTGGCCCCGACCCCGCAAAGGTGGTGGAGCGCGAGCTGGGCCTGACCGGGCTTCAGTTCCTGATGGCTGCGCTGGCGATAACGCCGCTCAGGCGGATTGCCGGGATCAACTTCATCCGGCACCGGCGGGCGCTGGGGCTCCTGGCCTTCTTCTATATTGTCCTTCATCTGGCGGCCTGGGTGGTGCTCGATTTCAACCTGCTCTGGGGCGAAATGCTGCGTGACATCCTCAAGCGGCCCTACATTACGGTGGGGATGCTGGGATTTGCGGCGATGCTGCCGCTGGCAGTGACCGCGAACGACGCGGCGATCCGCCGGATGGGCGCAGCGGCATGGCAGCGGCTGCATCGGCTCGCCTATCTGGCGGCGCTGGCGGGGGCGCTGCATTTCCTGCTTCTGGTCAAGACGTTGACGCCTTCCGCGGTGCTCCATGCGGGGGCGATTCTGATGTTGCTGGCACTGCGCGTGGGCTGGGCGATCCGGCGCGGCCGGATTCGCACCCTGCGAGGCGCGTGAGTCTGCGACCTTGGCAGCCCGCCCGGTGGGCAGGCGACAAGAAATATCTCCAAGCGATGCACCATTGTAGTTTCCGGTCTGCAACCCCCCAGATTTCGGGGGAAAACAGGGTCTCGGCAAAAAATGTCATCATTCCGAAAAAAAGCCCTTGCGGACCCCGGGGCCGACCCGTAAATAGCCCCTCACCGAACGGGTCGGCGACGCTCCAGACGGGAAAACAAACGAGATGAGGTCGGGCGGGACGCGCCAAGAAAAAGGCGCCCCGGTCGGTTTTGGTCTCCGGCTCTTTGACATTGCTGGTTACTGAAGAGATATGCGGGCGGTTTGGTCCATTCGACCGACGAACCTTGCATATCGGCTCGCCAGCCCTTCGGGGCGATGACGCGAGTGTCAGCTTCACTGTTTGATGTTGGTCTGGTTTCCTTGGAGATCAGAGCACATGAAACAGAAGACACCCGGGAGACCGGGTGCGATGTGCTTGGGTTCAAACGTCAAGGACAGGCTGGAAACAGCCTTTCAACATGAGAGTTTGATCCTGGCTCAGAACGAACGCTGGCGGCAGGCTTAACACATGCAAGTCGAGCGAAGACTTCGGTCTTAGCGGCGGACGGGTGAGTAACGCGTGGGAACGTGCCCTTCTCTACGGAATAGCCCAGGGAAACTTGGAGTAATACCGTATACGCCCTTCGGGGGAAAGATTTATCGGAGAAGGATCGGCCCGCGTTGGATTAGGTAGTTGGTGGGGTAATGGCCTACCAAGCCGACGATCCATAGCTGGTTTGAGAGGATGATCAGCCACACTGGGACTGAGACAC
>PHEG01000142.1 GCA_002842835.1 Alphaproteobacteria bacterium HGW-Alphaproteobacteria-2
GGCCGAAGATATCGATCTCCACCGGCGCGCGGCTGATGGCGACCGCGACGATGCCGTTCTTCACGTCGACCGACTGCACGCCGTCGAAGCCGGGCAGGGCGGTCAGGTCGATGCTGCCCGCCGCGGCGTTCACGGCGATGTCGAAGATGTCGATCCGGCCCTGCGCGCCGTTGGTGACGTAGAGCAGGCCATCCTCATGCGCGACCACCTCCGACGCCGCTTCGCCGCCCTCGCCCTGGAACTGGGCCGCGAGCGTGGCCTCCAGCGGGGTCGCGCCCACGCTGTCGGCGCGCTCGGCCAGGTTCTGGATGCGGCTGTCGAGGCCCACCGGCAGGTCGGCCTCATCGAAGCCCTCGGCGTCCTTCGGGAAGTTCGCCGTGAGGAAATCCGCCAGCGCCTGCTGTTCGCCGATGGCCAGATCGGTCGAGGGCGAGAAGGCCGCGAAGGGGAAGCCGTCGCCGCCATCGGCCAGGAAGTTGAGCGTGACCACCCGGATGCTTTCCGGTGCCCCCTCGGCCACCGCGCCATCCAAGATGATCGGCTGGGTGGGGTTGCCCGCGGCGTCGATCAGCGAGACGTTCTGCACCCGCGCGCCTTCGGTCAGCACCGCGCCGCCGCCGCCCAGAACCTGCGCCGTCGCCGCCGGGTCGAACGAGAATTGCAGCCCGCCCACCTGCATGAACTGGCCGGGCGTCAGCCCGGGGCCGGTGGCCGCCACGCCGTGTTCGAGGATGACCTTCAGCTCGGCGGGCGTCAGGTCGACCGTGACCAGCCCGTTGTTGAAACGCAGCGCGTTCACCACGTCGAGCTCCGAGATCTCGCCCGCTTCCTTGCCCGAGAGCGGGTTCGCCTCGGTGGTCCCCAGCGTGGCCGAGCCGTCGCCGTTGTCGGTCACGCTGCCGATCGAGGCGAAGAGGTTGGCATCGGCGCTGAGGTTGCCGAAATTGGTCTCCTCGGTCCGGACCGAGGAACGCTCGCCGTTGAGAAACACCTCGGTCTCGCCGAAGATGTTGCCGTCCTGCACGGTCACCACCTCGCGCACGCCCTCGACCAGGTTCTTCACCTGCGTCGCGGCTTCGCTGGCGGCGATGGCCTCTTCCACCGTGGCCGCGCCGGTCACCGCCAGCACGCCCTCGGCGTCGGTCTTGAAGGCGCCCGAAACCGTGTCGTCGATCGAGCCGGGGATGATGTTGCCATTCGCGTCGAATTCCACCACGAGTCGGCCGACATGGGCGAATTCGCTGTCGGATGAGACGATGGCGGTGGGGTTGCCGTCGAGGTCGTTCACGAGCACCGGGAAGGGCCGGTCGGGCGTCTCGCCCGCGCGCAGCGGGTCCTGCCCATCGGCGGAGAGCGTGCCCGAGCCGCCGGCGATGATCACGTCAACGCCGCGCAGCAGCCCCGCCAGTTCCTGCTCCAGCGCAAATTGCTGCAGATGGCTGACCAGAACAACCCTGGTCACGTCGTCGCCATTGCCCGCGATGTTGTCGGCACCGTTGATGATGTCGTCGATCACCGGCTGCAGCACGGCGGCCAGCGCGGCCATGTCGTTGACGCCGGGGCTGGAGACGTCGTTCACCGCACCCGTGGAGGATATCTGCGCCACAAGCTGCGTGGTCGCGCCGACGACACCAAGCTGCACGCCATTGCCCAGGTCGATCACCGTCGCCGGGGCGATCTTCGGCGCCTGGGTCAGCGCCCCGGTTTGGGCGGGGTCGGCAGGGTTGGCACGCGCGGAGGAGAGATCCGACTCGAAAGCCGAGCGATTCAGGATTTCGGAGGTGAAAAGCGCGGCGAGCGCATCGCCGCCGAAGCCGAGGTTGGCGCTCAGGAAGGGGAACTGCGCGCCGGGGGTGTCCACTTCCTGCAGGAAGTTGGGGGTGCCGAAGCGACCCGCGGTGAGGCTGTTGTTCTGCGCAGCGTCGAAGTTGATGATGCTCAGCAACGCGCTGGTGCCCGCGTCGAATTCGTGGTTGCCGAGCGCGGTCGCGTCGAACCCGATCGCGTTCATGATCGCGATGTCCACGCGGCCCTCGAAGGCGTCGATCTCTTCGAAATAATCGGCAAAGCCGTCGCCGTTCACATCGGTGGTGTAGACCTGCGCGAAGGTGACCGTGCCACCATTGATGGCAGTCTCGATCTCGTCGTTGTCGAAGAAGCCGTCGCCGTTGAGGTCCATCCCGGTGTCGAGGACCGAGGTGTCGATCAGCCCGAAAAGCTCGTTGTAGAAGCCCTCAAGCGTGCCCAGCAGGCTGGCGTCGCCGCCGGCGTTGAAGAACGGGCCGGGGATGAAGTTGTCACCCGCCGAGAGCGTGACCGAATAGATGCCCTGATCGGCGGCATCCTGTTCCAGCGCATCCTCGATCGCGGCGAAGTTCGGCGCGTTCTCCAGCGCGTCGATGCCGCCTTCCAGGTCGGAAGCGAACAGGATCTGAAGCTTGTTCTCGTCGAATGCCATTGCTGCGTATCCCCCAACTGCCACGGTTTCCCGGCCCCGGTGCTGCGGGGCCGGACGGGCGGTGCCGCATGGCAGCGCCCGGTAGGTGAGCCAGCAGTAGGAAGCGAAGGTCACAGAATGCCGAACGCCGCATGAAGATCGTGTGACTGCCGATCCCTGATCGCCGGTGCTTGCGCCTGGACGGGCGCGCGGCGGATCAGCCGTCGCGGAAGGCCCGGTTGAAATAGTCTGCCAGCGGCTTCACCAGATAGCCCAGCGGGCTGCGCTCGGCGGTGCGCAGATAGACCTCGACGGGCATGCCCGGCAGCAGCGTCACGCCGCCCAGGGCGGTCATGGCGGCGGGGTCGGGAGCCACCTCGACGCGGTAGAAACTCGTCCCCGTGGACTCGTCGGTGAAGGCGTCCGCCGAGATCTTCACCACCGCGCCGGGCACGTCCGGCGTCTCGCGCGCGTCGAAGGCGGGAAAGCGCAGCCGCGCCTCCTGCCCGCCGTGGACGCTGTCGATGTCGGTGGCGAAGACCCGCGCGGTCACCACCAGCGGCCGGTCGCCGGGCACGATGGCCAGCACCGGCTCGGCGGCGCGCACCACTGCGCCTGGGCCGAAGACCGCAAGCCCGTGCACCGCACCCGCCACCGGCGCGCGGATCTCGAGCCGCGAGAGGCGCGCGTCGAGCGCGCGCCGCCGCTCGCGCAACTCGAAGAGCCGCGCCCGCAGGTCGCGCAGTTCGGAGATGGCCTCCTCGCGGCGGGTGCTCTCGAGGGAGAGGATCTGCGTGTCGATCTCGCTCGCGCGCTCGCGCGCCTCCGCCTCGCGCGCCAGCAGGTCGCCGATCTCGCCCGCCAGCCGCGCCTCTTCGCGCTGCAGCGCCAGCACGCGGCCCACCTGGGCAAGCCCCTTGGCGAGCAGGTCCTTCTGTGCGGACAACTCCTCGCCGATCAGCGCGAGTTGCGTGTCGAGCGCGGCCTGCTGCGCGGCGATGCCCTCGATCTGGCGGGCGATCTGCCCCTGGCGCTGGCGAAGCTGCGAGATCTGCCGGGCGAGCGACTCGCGGCGTGCGGCGAAGAGCCGCTCCTGCCCTTGGAGCATCTCGCGCGGGTCTGCGTCCGCCAGGGCCGCTGCGACAAGTTCGCCATCGGGGGCGAGCGCCGCAGCATCGTCGCGCTCGGCCAGCAGGCGGGCATCGCGGGCGAGCAACTCCAGAAGCTGCGCCTCGACGATGGCGCGCTCGGACTCCAGCAGCGAAGGGTCGAGGCGGATCAGAGCGGCGCCCGCGGCGACGTTCCCGCCCTCGGCCACCAGCACCTCTGCCACCATGCCGCCGTCGGGGTGCTGCACCGCCTGGCGGTTCTGCTCCACCTCGACACGGCCCGAGGCGATGATCGCACCCGCAATGCGCGCCTCGACCGACCAGAGCCCGAAGCCGCCCAGCAGCAGTGCCAGCGCCGCCGCGCCGAGGGTCAGCGGGAAGCGCGCCGACCAGCGCGCGGTGCCGCTCATGCGCTCTCTCCGCCGCCCGCGCGGCGTGCCGCGATCGCTTCCTGGATGTCGGCGTGGTTGGCCACCATCTCGCGCAAGACCGTATCGCGAGGCCCGAAGGCGCGCGGCACACCGCCGTCGAGCACCAGCAGCGTATCGCATTCACGGATCGCCGCGGGCCGGTGGGCCATGATGACCACGCCCCCGCCTTCGGCCTTCATGCGCCCGATCACGGCGTTGAGCGCGAGCGTGCCCTCGTTGTCGAGGTTGGCGTTTGGCTCGTCGAGCACCAGCACCACCGGGTTGCCGTAGAGCGCGCGGGCCAGCCCGATACGCTGCATCTGCCCGCCCGAGAGGCGGTTTCCGGCGGCGCTGAGCGGCGTGTCATAGCCCTGCGGCATGGCCACGATCATTTCGTGTACCGCGGCGCGCCGCGCCGCCTCGACGATGCGCCGCGCATCCGGGGCGGGGGAGAGCCGCGCAATATTCTCGGCGATGGTGGCGTCGAAGAGCGTCACCTTCTGCGGCAGATAGCCGAGATGGCCCGCCAGCGCGTCCGGGTCGTACTGGTCGAGCGCCGCTCCGTCGAGCCGCAGTTGCCCCGCCGCGGGCAGCCAGGCGCCGATCAGCGCGCGTGCCAGCGTCGTCTTGCCCGCGCCCGAAGGCCCGATCACGCCCATCGCCTGCCCGGGCTCCAGCCGGAAGCCCACACCTCGGAGCGTGGCGCGGCTCTCGCCCGGGGGGATCACGGAAAGCTGGCGCGCCTCGATCAGCGCGCGCGGGCGCGGCAGGGGGGTGCGCGCCGCCGCGGCAGGCACCGCCGAGAGCAGCACGCCCAGCCGCTGCCAGCCGCGCCGCGCCGCCTGCACCGCGGGCCATTGCCCGATCGCCTGCTCCCCCGGCGCGAGCGCCCGGCCCAGCAGGATCGAGGCGGCGATCATCGCCCCC
>PHEG01000143.1 GCA_002842835.1 Alphaproteobacteria bacterium HGW-Alphaproteobacteria-2
GCATCGCCGCGCGCGCGCGTCTGCCGCAGCCGCGGCCTGCGCCGCTCTACCTGCGGCCCGCCGACGCGGCACCCCCGACCGAGGCGCCGCCGCCGCTGCTCGCATGAACCCCGAGGCGCTCGCCCGGCTCCATGCCCGCGCCTTCACCGGCGCGCCACGGCCCTGGAGCGCGGCGGAATTCAACGCGCTGCTCGCGGCGCCGGGAGTACAACTTGCCGCCGCGGATGCGGGGTTCGCGCTGATCCGCGTTGTGGCGGGCGAGGCGGAACTGCTGACGCTCGCCGTCGCGCCGGAAGCGCGGCGCCGCGGCCTCGGGCGGGCGTTGCTGGCGCGGGCCGAGGCGCGCGCGGCAGAATCCGGGGCAGTGGAGATGTTTCTCGAGGTCGCCGCCGACAACGCTGCGGCACTCGCTCTCTATGCCGCGGCAGGCTATGCCCGGGCAGGGCTGCGGCGCGGCTACTACCATCCCGCCAGTGGCGCGGCGGTTGATGCGCTGGTGCTCCGCAAGGCGCTGGTGGCCACTGCGGGCTCAGCGCCCTTGTCTTGACCCGCCACCCCTGTTTCTAATGGGCCATGCAGATATACCTGCCCATTGCCGAGGTCTCGGTAAACGCCTTCCTGCTGCTCGGCCTCGGCGGTGCCGTGGGGCTGCTATCGGGCATGTTCGGAGTGGGGGGCGGGTTTCTCATCACACCGCTTCTGTTCTTCATCGGCATACCGCCCGCAGTGGCGGTGGCGACGGCCACCAATCAGATCGTCGCCTCCTCGGTCTCGGCGGTGATCGCGCATCTGCGACGACGCACGGTCGATCTGCGCATGGGCGGCGTGCTGCTGGCGGGCGGACTGGTGGGCGCCGGGCTCGGCGTGCTCGCGGTGCGCTGGCTTACCCAGGCGGGCCAGACGGAGCTGGTGATGAAGCTTTGCTACGTCGCCTTCCTCGGTCTGATCGGGGCGCTCATGTTTGCCGAGAGCCTGCGCGCGCATCGCCGCGCCAGCCGCCCTGGCGTTGCTCCAAAGCGGCGCC
The DNA here is from genome assembly GCA_002842835.1 of Alphaproteobacteria bacterium HGW-Alphaproteobacteria-2. GTDB lineage: Bacteria > Pseudomonadota > Alphaproteobacteria > Rhodobacterales > Rhodobacteraceae > PHEG01. The sequence goes on from PHEG01000143.1 coordinate 1,025, forward strand.
AGCACATGATGGTCCACCGTCTGCCGCTGAAGATGAAGTTCCGCACCTCCGGGCTCTACATCAGCGCCATTCCGCCTGTCGGCGTCGGGGTTCTGGTAGGGGTCATGGCGGCGGTGATGGGCGTGGGCGGCGGCTTCATCATGGTGCCCGCGATGATCTACCTGTTGGGGATGCCCACCAAGGTGGTGGTCGGCACCTCGCTCTTCCAGATCATCTTCGTCACCGCCTTCACCTCGGTGATGCATGCGGTCACCAACCAGACCGTGGACATGGCGCTCGCGGTCCTGCTGATCATCGGTGGCGTGATCGGCGCACAGTACGGCGCGCGGCTCGGCGCGCGGCTGAAGGCCGAACAGTTGCGCATACTCCTCGCGTTGCTCGTTCTCGCCGTCTGCGGCAAGCTGGCGCTCGATCTCTTCCTGCCGCCCGAGGAGCTCTATTCCATCGCTGTCGCGGGGAGGGGCTGATGCGCATGCTGCTCGCCTCCGCGCTTATGTTCGTCGCGCTGGTCGGCGCTGTCCCTGCGCAGGAGGTGCGCGAACGCGTGATCGTCGGGCTGAGCCAGAACCGCATCTCGATCACCGCCAATTTTGACGGCTCGGAGGTGCTGATCTTCGGCGCCGTGCACCGCGAAGCACCACCGCCCGCGGTCGGCCCGCTTGAGGTGATCATCACCGTCACCGGCCCGTCGCAGCCGGTGACGGTGCGGCGCAAGTCGCGTGTCGCGGGCATCTGGGTGAACACCGATGCCGTAGCGGTGGAGCGCGCACCAAGCTTCTACGCCGTGGCGACGACCGCGCCGCTCGAGACCATCCTCACCGGCCCCGAGGACCACCGCTTCGGCATCTCGGTGGCGCGGCGCATCCGCGCCGTCAGCGCGCCCGAGGACATGGAGGACCGGGACGCCTTCATCGAGGCGCTGCTGCGCGTGCGCGCCGCCGAAGGACTCTACCAGACGGTCGAGAACAGTGTGGAGTTGCGCGAGGAGACGCTCTTCCGCGCCCGCGTCGCGCTGCCCGCCAATCTCGTCGAGGGCGACTACCAGACGCGCATCTTCATTTTGCGGGACCAGCGCGTGATAGACGCGGAGACCAGCATCGTTTCGGTTCGCAAGGTGGGGCTCGAGCGCTGGCTCCACCAACTCGCCCAGGAGCGGCCGCTGCACTACGGGCTGCTGGCGGTCTTCATCGCCGTTCTGGCGGGCTGGGGCGCGGCCTTCGTCTTCGCCCGGCTCCGGGCATGACCTTCTCGCGTGTATACATATAGTTGACATGGGCAAATAACTTTGGGCATGCTGTCCGAAAGGCGGGGGAAAGCATGCGCGCACAGGTGGTGATCATCGGTGGCGGTCCGGCGGGGCTTCTGCTCGGGCAGTTGCTGCACCGCGACGGCATCGAGGCGGTGGTGCTCGAGCTGCGCACGCGCGACTATGTTCTCTCGCGAATCCGCGCTGGCGTGCTGGAATGGGGCGCGGTCGAGACGCTGGACGCCGCCGGCGTCGGCGCACGGATGCATGCAGAGGGGCTACCGCACGAGGGCGTCTATCTCGCCGCGCAGAACCGCGGCTTCCGCATCGACTTCGAGGCGCGTGTGGGTCGCAGGGTGATGGTCTATGGCCAGACCGAGATCACCGCGGATCTCTACGCCGCACGCGACGCCGCAGGAGCGGTGACGATCCACGAGGCCGAGGGTGTGACGCCGCACGGGCTCGACACCGACGCGCCGTATGTGACCTACACGAAGGACGGCACCGAGCACCGCATCGACTGCGATTTTGTTGCCGGGTGCGACGGCTTTCACGGTGTCAGCCGGACCTGCATTCCGAAATCGGTGCTGCGCGCCTTCGAGCGGGTCTATCCTTTCGGCTGGCTGGGCGTGCTTTCCGATACGCCGCCGGTGTCGGACGAACTCATATATGCCAACCACGAACGCGGTTTCGCGCTATGCTCGATGCGCACCAAGACGCGCAGCCGCTATTACGTGCAGGTGCCGCTTTCCGACAAGGTCGGAGCTTGGTCCGATCAGGCCTTCTGGGACGAGTTGCGCCGCCGCATCCCGGAAGACTCCGCCGCGCGGCTGGTGACCGGCCCATCGATCGAGAAATCCATCGCGCCGCTGCGCAGCTTCGTGGCCGAGCCGATGCGCTGGGGGCGGCTGTTCCTGGCAGGCGACGCGGCGCATATCGTGCCGCCCACCGGGGCCAAGGGACTGAACCTCGCCGTGGGCGATGTGCGCTACCTGCACGAGGCGCTGCTGGCGCATTACAGCGACGGCGACGACACCGGCATCGAAGGCTATTCGGACCGAGCATTGGCGCGGGTGTGGAAGGCCGAGCGCTTCTCCTGGTCGATGACAATGATGCTGCACCGGTTCCCCGATCAGTCGCCATTCGAGCAGCGCATGCAGGAGACCGAACTCGCCTATCTAGAGTCCTCGGTTGCGGCGCAGACGGCGATGGCCGAGAATTACACCGGCCTGCCGTTCTGAGTGCGGCCCGCGTCCGGCGGGCGTATTTGGAGAAGGATGAAGCGGGGGATGCGATGAACATGCTCGATCTCGGCGACGTGCGCCTGCACTGGCGTGCGGATGGCCCGGAAGACGGGCGCCCGGTGGTGTTCGCCAACTCGCTTGGCACCGATCTGCGGCTCTGGGACAAGGTGCTGGCGCGGCTTCCGGCGGGGCTGCGGGTGATCCGCTTCGACAAGCGCGGTCACGGGCTCTCGACTGCACCTGCCGCGCCCTATTCCATGGGTGCGCTGGTGCATGACGCCGAACGGCTGATCGAGGCGCTGGGGCTCTCGCGCGTCACCCTCGTCGGGCTCTCCATCGGCGGAATGATCGCGCAGGGGCTGGCGGCAAAGCGGCCCGATCTGGTGCGCGCCGTGGTGCTGTCGAACACCGGAGCGAAGATCGGCACCCGCGAGATGTGGGCCGAGCGGGTGGACGCCGTGCGCAAGGGCGGCATCGAGGCGCTGGCCGATGCGGTGATGCAGCGCTGGTTCTCGAAGCGCTTCCGCGCCGAGGAGACGGCAGAACTGGAAGGCTGGCGCAACATGCTCACCCGAACGCCCGCCGAAGGCTACATGGGCTGTTCGGCGGCCATTGCGGGGCTGATCCGCGGCGCGGGGCACCTGCCCTGCGTCGAGAGGCCTGACGAGTTCGCGCGCCTGCTCACCGACTTTCTCGCGGAGACCGCCGATGGCTGACCGTCACGAGCAAGGCATGGCCACCCGCCGCCGCGTGCTGGGCGACGCGCATGTAGACCGCGCGGAGGGGGCGAAGACAGGTTTCGATGTCGATTTCCAGCGGCTGATAACCGAGGCCGCCTGGGGCCATGTCTGGAGCCGCGGCACGATCACCCTGCGCGAGCGCTCGATGCTGACCATCGCGCTGCTGGCGGGGCTCGGCAACCACGAGGAGCTGGTGCTGCACATCCGCGCCACCGCCAACACCGGCGCGAGCCGCGAGGATGTGATGGAGGCGCTGTTGCATGTGGCGATCTACGCCGGCGTGCCGCGTGCCAATCATGCGATCAAGGTCGCCAAGGAGACATTCGCCGCGATGGAGGAGAGAGATGACTGATACGGCCCCCGTGACCGGCCCGCTGATCGGGCGTGACAGGCTCTGGCACCCTCCCGCCTATACCCCGGGCTACAAGACCTCGATGACCCGGGCGCCATGGCGACCGCTCGTCTCGCTCGGCACCACGCTCTCCGAAGAGACGGGGCCGGTCTTCGGCCACGACATGCTGGGCGAGATGGACAGCAACCTGATCCTCAACTTCACCGGCCAGCCCGCGGTTGGCGAGAGGATCATCGTCCATGGCCGGGTGCTCGACCAGTCGGGCCGCCCCGTGCCGGGCACGCTGATTGAAATCTGGCAGGCCAATGCCGGCGGGCGTTACCGGCACCGCAACGACACCTATGCCGCGCCCCTTGACCCGAATTTCGGCGGTTGCGGGCGCACGGTGACCGACGAGGCGGGACGCTACGAGTTTCTCACCATCCGGCCCGGCGCCTACCCCTGGCCCAATGGCGTGAACGACTGGCGGCCCCGATCCCCTCGCAGGAGGCGATTGCAGGCCTCGTGGCGCCGCTCGACATGGAGAGCGCGATCCCGCATGACGCGCTGGCCTACAAGTTCGACATCGTGCTGCGCGGTCGGCGGCAGACCTATTTCGAGAACCGGCTGGAGGGGCTCTGATGGTGCAGAAACTGAACTGGGGCAAGGAAACCCCGTCGCAGACCGCCGGGCCCTACGTGCATATCGGGCTCTTGCCCAACTTCCTCGGCAACCCCGGCATCTACCCCGAGGATCTGGGCCGTTCGCCCATCCGCGAGGGCGCGAAGGGCGAGCGCATCACGATCACCGGCTCGGTGCGCGACGGATCGGGCATGGTCCTGCGCGATGCTATGATCGAATCCTGGCAGGCCGATACCGCAGGGCTTTTCCCCTCGCTCGGCGAGCGGCGCGGGCGGGCGGACCCGGGCGTCATCGGATGGGCACGCTTCGCCGCCGACTTCGGCAGCGGCGACTGGACGCTGACCACGGTGAAACCGGGCCGCGTGCCCGCCCCCGACGGGCGGCTGATGGCGCCGCATATCAGCCTCTGGATCGTGGCGCGCGGCATCAACATCGGCTTGCAGACGCGGGTGTATTTCGAGGACGAGGCCGAGGCGAATGCCGA
>PHEG01000144.1 GCA_002842835.1 Alphaproteobacteria bacterium HGW-Alphaproteobacteria-2
CATCGACGAGGCGTTGGCGGGGCATGCCGATGCGGTGAGCGTGACCATCCATGCCGACGAGAGCGTCTCGGTCACCGACAACGGACGCGGCATCCCGGTGGACATCCACAAGGGCGAAGGGGTAAGCGCTGCCGAGGTGATCATGACCCAGCTCCACGCCGGCGGGAAATTCGACCAGAATTCCTACAAGGTCTCCGGCGGTCTGCACGGTGTGGGCGTGTCGGTGGTGAACGCGCTCTCCGACTGGCTGGAACTGACCGTCTGGCGCGACGGGCAGGAACATTTCGCCCGTTTCGAGCATGGCGACACGGTGGAGCATCTGCGTGTCGTCGGCCCGGCGGAGGGGCGCAAGGGCACACGGGTACGCTTCCTCGCCTCGACCCAGACATTCTCGAACCGCCACTACAGCTTTCGCACGCTGGAACACCGGCTGCGAGAACTGGCCTTCCTCAATTCGGGCGTGCAGATACTCCTGCGCGACGAGCGCAGCGCCGAACCCGAGGAGATGGCACTGCACTACGAGGGCGGCGTGCGCGAGTTCGTGCGCTACCTCGACCGCAACAAGCACCCGCTGATCCCCGAGCCGATCCACATCTCGGGCGAGCGCGAGGGTGTCGGCATCGAGGTCGCGCTGTGGTGGAACGACGGCTACCACGAGACGGTGCTGCCCTTCACCAACAACATTCCCCAGCGCGACGGCGGCACGCATCTGGCGGGTTTCCGTGGCGCGCTCACGCGCACGATCACAAAATACGCCCAGGACAGCGGCATCGCGAAGAAGGAGAAGATCACGCTCTCTGGAGACGATGCGCGCGAGGGGCTGACCTGCGTGCTCTCGGTCAAGGTGCCGGATCCGAAGTTCTCGTCGCAGACGAAGGACAAGCTGGTGTCGTCGGAGGTGCGTCCCGCAATCGAGGGGCTGCTCGGCGAGAGGCTCGGCGAATGGTTCGAGGAGCACCCCGGCGAGGCGCGGGTGATCGTGGGCAAGATCGTCGAGGCGGCGCTGGCGCGCGAGGCAGCGCGCAAGGCGCGCGAACTCACGCGGCGTAAGACGGCGATGGACGTGGCGAGCCTGCCCGGCAAGCTCGCCGACTGCCAGGAGCGCGACCCGGCCAAGTCGGAGCTGTTTCTCGTCGAGGGCGACTCGGCGGGCGGCTCGGCCAAGCAGGGCAGAAGCCGCGCCAACCAGGCGGTACTGCCGCTCCGGGGCAAGATACTCAACGTGGAGCGCGCGCGCTTCGACCGGATGCTGTCGAGCCAGGAGATCGGCACGCTGATCACCGCGCTCGGCACCGGCATCGGGCGCGACGAATTCGACATCGCCAAGCTGCGCTACCACAAGATCGTCATCATGACCGACGCCGATGTGGACGGCGCGCATATCCGCACGCTCTTGCTGACCTTCTTCTTCCGCCAGATGCCCGAGATCATCGAGCGCGGGCATCTCTTCATCGCGCAGCCGCCGCTCTACAAGGTCAGCCGCGGCCGGTCGGAGGTCTATCTGAAGGATCAGGCGGCGCTGGAGGACTACCTCGTCGCACAGGGGCTGGAGGGCGTGGTGCTGCGCACGGGCGCGGGCGAGGAGATCGCCGGGGCCGACCTCGCCCGGGTGGTCGATGAGGCGCGGGCCGCGCGGCGGCTGCTGGCGGCCTTCCCCACGCAATATCCGCAAGGGGTGCTGGAACAGGCGGCGATCGCGGGCGCGTTGCTCCCCGGGCGACTCGACTCCGACCCGCAGGGAGTTGCCGATGCCGTCGCCGCGCGGCTCGACCTCATCGCCGAGGAATATGCACGCGGCTGGCAAGGGCGGCCCACGCAGGACGGTGGGCTTGCGCTGTCGCGCACCCTGCGCGGCGTGGAGGAACAGCGCCGCCTCGACGGCGCCATCCTGCGCGGGCCTGAGGCGCGGCGGCTTGGTGCGATGACAGCGGCATTGCAAGCGGTCTACGCCCCGCCCGCGCGGCTGTTGCGCAAGGAGGCCGGGCAGCCCGTTGCGGGGCCGGTGGCGCTCATCGAGGCGATCCTCGCCGAGGGAGAGAAGGGTCTCTCGCTCCAGCGCTACAAGGGCCTCGGCGAGATGAACCCCGAACAACTCTGGGAGACGACGCTCGACCCGGATGCGCGCACGCTCCTGCAGGTGCGGGTGGATGACGTGGCCGAGGCCGACGATCTCTTCACCAAGCTCATGGGCGATGTAGTGGAGCCGCGCCGCGAGTTCATCCAGAGGAACGCGCTGAACGTGGGGAACCTCGACTTCTGAGCGCGGGGCCTGCGCTGCGTCGCGTAACGCCGGGCCCCCCGCGCTCGCTTGACCCTCTCCCGTCCACCGGCTACGCGGTTGCCCGACCCAGACGGAGGCACACCCCATGTCCACCCGCACGCTTCTCATCCTGCCCGGCGACGGCATCGGCCCCGAGGTCATGGCGGAGGTCCGCAAGATCATCGACTGGTTCGCGGCGAAGCGCGGCATCGCCTTCGATGTCTCGGAGGATCTGGTGGGCGGCGCAGCCTATGACAGGTACGGCACGCCCTTGCACGATGATACCATGGCGAAGGCGCAGGCAGTGGACGCGGTGCTGCTGGGGGCCGTAGGCGGGCCGAAATACGACGGCCTCGACTTCTCGGTGAAGCCCGAGCGCGGCCTTTTGCGCCTGCGCAAGGAGATGGACCTCTACGCCAACCTGCGCCCCGCGCAATGCTTTGACGCGCTGGCCGATTTCTCGTCGCTCAAGCACGAGGTGGTGGCTGGTCTCGACATCATGATCGTGCGCGAACTGACGAGCGGAGTCTATTTCGGCGAGCCGCGCGGCATCATCCGCGAGGGCAACGAGCGCGTCGGCATCAACACGCAGCGCTATACCGAATCCGAGATCGCCCGTGTCGCGCGCTCGGCGTTCGAGCTGGCCCGCAGGCGGTCGAACAAGGTCTGCTCCATGGAAAAGGCCAATGTGATGGAATCGGGCGTGCTCTGGCGCGAGGTGGTGCAGGAGGTGCACGACGCCGAGTACCCCGATGTCGAACTAAGCCACATGTACGCAGATGCGGGCGCGATGCAGCTTACGCGCTGGCCCAAGCAGTTCGACGTGATCGTGACCGACAACCTCTTTGGCGATCTGCTCTCGGATCTCGCGGCGATGCTCACCGGCTCTCTGGGGATGCTGCCCTCGGCCTCGCTTGGCGCGCCGATGGCCAATGGTAGGCCCAAGGCGCTCTACGAGCCGGTGCATGGCTCGGCCCCCGATATCGCGGGTCAGGGCAAGGCCAACCCCATCGCCTGCATCCTCAGCTTTGCCATGGCGCTGCGCTATTCCTTCGACCTGGGCGAGGACGCCGAGCGCGTCGAGCGGGCGGTGGAGACGGTGCTGGCCCAGGGCGTGCGCACTGCCGACCTGATGGGCCCCGAAGGCGGCACGCCGGTGAGCACCGCCGACATGGGCGACGCGGTGGTGGCGGCGCTAAACGCGAGCCTCTGACAGCCCGCCCTCCGCTACCGCTCAGCCCGGCATGGCAGGTGGCGGAGTGCCGGCGGCCGGGCGTTCAGCCCCGGCGATGGCGCGGTAGTGGCGGATGCGCACGGCATGGGCCGCGGCGCGCGCCATCCAGCGCAGCGCGTCGGTCCGCTCGAACGGGTCGTCATCGTCGCCCGCGTGCCGCACCGCGAGGCTTTCGAGCCTCAGCCGCGCCGTGCGCCGCTCCAGCAGGCTGTAGAGCCGTTCGAGCCGCGTGCCCGTGTCGCGCCCCTCGGCAGCAAGCGCGAGCAGGATCGCCAGAAGCCGCGCTGGGCGGCGCAGGGCGGGCTCTTCAAGCGCGCGCCGCATCCGTTCTGTCTGGGTCATGCGATGGGCCAGGCGGCGCAGGTGGTCGGCCTGATGAAGCGCCGCGACATACCGCGCCAGCGGGTCCGGTTGATCGGTCGGCAGAACAATGCGAGCGAGGAAATCCTCCAGCGCTTCCAGTACTGGGGCCGCCCGCGCAGCGGCCGTCTGGGCGATGTGGCGGGTCGGCGACTTGCCGGGCACGAGCGCCGCGGAGAGCGACACAAACAGGAAACGGGTGATCCGCCCGAGCGATCCCTGCGCGGTATCGAGCGCGGCCCGCGCGTCGCTCAGCAGGCTGCGGTCCGGCGGCTCGCCGGTTGTGTGGAAGGCGACGAGCCCCAGTTGCGCGTCTCCCTTCGCAACATGCGTGAGCAGCGGCTCGGCGATGGTAACGAGCAACAGAAGGGCCAGGACGGCGCTGAAGAGATTGAACAAAACATGAGCCACGGCGGTGCGCCGCATCGCGCGCGAGCCGCCAAGGCTGGCAAGCAGCCCCTTGAACGTGGTGCCGATGTCCATGCCGATCACCATCGCCGCCGCCTGCAGGAAGCCGATCGCGCCCGCGTCGATGAGCACCAGGGCGCTGGCAACCCCGGCGCTCGAGGATTGCGTGATCAGGGTGATCAGCACACCGAGTCCGATCATCTGAAGCAGCCCCGGCCAGGTGTCCGGCGGCAGCATCTCTGGCGTCAGCCAATCCTCCAGCCCCGTCGTGGCCGACTGCATCGTGCCGATGCCGAGGAAGATCAGCGCGAAACCGCCCAACGCCGCCCCGGCGCGCTGCCAGCGCCCGTGGCCGAGGAGCCGCAGCAGCGCCGCCACGAAGAGCAGCGGCAATGCCGCCGAGCCCAGCTTCAGCTTGAAGCCTATGAGCGCCACCATCCAGCCCGTGGCGGTGGTGCCGATATTCGTGCCGAGAATGATGCCTACTGTCTGCGGGAAGGCCATGAGCCCGGCCCCCACGAAGCCGATCACCATGACGATGATCGCCGAGGACGACTGAAGCACCGCGGTGCCCAGCGCGCCGGTAACTGCGCCGGTGGCGGGCGAGGTGGTGAAACGTGCCAGCGCCTCGCGCAGGCGGCTGCCGCCGAGGTCGCGTAGCGCGGCCGTCATCGTCTGCATCCCGAAGAGGAAGAGGCCGATGCCGCCGAGGAAGGAGGAGACCTGCCCGAAATGCCGCGCGCGCAGCCGTCCGGGGCGGTCGATCAGGATCAGCGAGGGCGTCCCCTGCAACCCGTAAGCGGCCATCGTGCGCGGCAGCGCGCCGGGGCCGGGCGCATCCACCCCCACCGGGAAGCGGATGCGCCACTCGTGCAGGAAGGCCCGAAGCTGCTCGGGCCCCTGCGCGGCGTGATGCTCGAAGACCGTGTGCAGCCCGATCACCGCGACATCCCCGCCGAAGGTTTCGGCCACGCGCTGCGCCTGCGGTAGCCCGTGCAGCACGCAGCCCGGGCAGAGCATCTGGAAAGCCTCGATCACCACCACCCGTCCGCGGAGCGCAGAGAGCGTCAGCGGTTCCGCCGTGTTGAACCACTGTTCACAGTCGAGCGGCGGGGCAGGGGGCGGTGCCTCGGCCATGGCTCAGTCCCGGAAGGTGGAGAAGACGAAGCCACGCTCCTCCACCGCCGTGTGGCAGCCAAAGCAGGCCTCGGCGGCCGCCGCGCCCACCACGGGCTTGCCCGGGTCGCCCCCTGCCCAACCCTCGAAACCCCAGCCGCCGGTGTCGCCATGGCGGGCGTTGTCCTTCACCATCACGCCCAACACCTTGCGCGCGCCTTCGGTCAGAGCGCCGTCCGCACTTGCCGCCTCCAGGAGGTCGAACACGATCACCGCGCCATCGGGGAAGCTGCCCGCGCGGTAACCCTGAAGGGCGGCATCGTTCGCATAGAGGTGATGTATGCCGCCGAAGCTCTCG
>PHEG01000633.1 GCA_002842835.1 Alphaproteobacteria bacterium HGW-Alphaproteobacteria-2
GTTCACTTGCAGGGCCTGCGAGAAAATCAGCCAGCCGCCAGCGCCATTCCATGTCATCCCGCGTGGCTGGGCCGGGCCCAGCCTGATCGCGATGGTGGCCTTCGACAAATACGGCCAGCATCAGCCGCTGAACCGCCAATCCGAGCGCATTGCGCGCGAGGGTGTCGATCTGAGCTTGTCGACTCTCGCCGATCTGATCGGTCATGCCTGTGTGGCGCTGGCCCCGATCCATGAGCTGATCGAGCGACATGTGCTGGCAGCGGCGCGCCTGCATGGCGATGATACCACGGTGCCACTTCTGGCGCGTGGCGGCACCAAAACAGCACGGCTGTGGACCTATGTGCGTGATGACCGGCCATGGGGTGGCCGCGCGCCACCCGCAGCCTTGTTCAAGTTCTCGCGGGATCGCCAGATGATCCACCCCAACAAGCATCTCGCGGGGTGGCAGGGTGTTCTGCAGGCTGATGCCTATAGCGGCTATAACGATCTCTATCTGGCCGACCGCAGCCCGGGGCCTGCGCGCAGCGCGCTCTGTTGGAGCCACGCACGGCGCAAGTTCTTCGAGCTGGCCGATAATCTTCGACGTTGAGCGTGAGATCAATGGAATGGACGCGGCGGCCCGCCTCGCCGTGCGACAGGAACGATCACGACCGCTGATCGAAGCACTGCACGACTGGCTGCTGGAAGAGCGCGCCAGACTGTCGAAACATAACAGCGTCGCCAAGGCCATCGACTATCTGATGCCGCCCAAGGGCGACCGATGGGAGGCCTTCACCGCTTTCCTCCATGATGGGCGCATCTGCCTGACCAACAATGCCGCCGAACGCGCACTCAGAGGGATAGCATTGGGCAGAAAGTCGTGGCTTTTTGCCGGATCAGAGCGCGGCGGCGAAAGGGCGGCCTTCATGTATACCCTGATCGTCACCTGCAAGATGAACAACATCGACCCGCAAGCCTGGATGGCAGATCTCCTTGCGCGCATGCCGGACATCACCGTGTCACGCTTGCCCGAGTTGCTCCCTTGGAACTGGAAGACCGAGCGGGAAGCCGTCAAGGCCGCGTGACCGCG
>PHEG01000634.1:0-564 GCA_002842835.1 Alphaproteobacteria bacterium HGW-Alphaproteobacteria-2
CCCTTGCACTTGCCCTGCTTTTCGCCCCGCTCGCCGTCGCTGCCGCCGATCTTGCCCCGCGCGAGGGCTGGCGGGTGATCCCCAGCAGGCTCGCCCCCGCCGCGCTGATCGAACGGCTTCAGGCCGCGGTGCCCGAGGAGGGAATGGGTGTCGTCACCCAGGCCGGGCCGACCGCGGCGGCGCGTGCGCGCGGTATCGATATCCCCGAGAACCGGGTGATCGGGGTGTTCAACAACCGCTATGCCGTGCGCATTCTGGCACTGTCTACCGCAGCGATGATCGAAGCGCCGGTCCGGTTCTACGTGGCTGAAAACGCAGACGGAACGGCCACGCTCGCGTGGAAGACGCCGGGCTTCGTGTTCGCGCCCTACATGGCCGAGGGAGGGGCAGGGCTGGCCGCCGCCGCGGCAGAACTCGATGCCGTCTTCGAGGCAATCGCGGCGCGGTCGCTCGCACCCCTGACCACAGGTCAGCCGCGCGGGGCAACCGGAACGATGGTGCCCAGCAGCGTGGCGATCAGGCTGCGGCCGCCGACCGTCTCGGCAAAGACGTCCGAGCGCACGA
>PHEG01000634.1:591-1264 GCA_002842835.1 Alphaproteobacteria bacterium HGW-Alphaproteobacteria-2
CCCGCGGAGTCGCCGAGCGCGAAGGCCAGCGCGGCATGGGCGAAGCCCTGTTGCTGCGAGACCTCGGGACGGATCGGCGCGGCCAGGATGCAGCGACCGAGGCCGATCTCGATCATCTCGGCGCGGAACGTCTCCATGATGCCCTGAAGTGTGAAACTTGCCCGGGCATCGGCGGCGAAATCGGGGTTGCGGGGCGCAATGTCCATCTTTTCTCCCTCGTTCCGGAGTCTAGTGCCCCGGACCGTCGCGGCTGGCAAGCCCCGCTCCACCCCGGAATCGACAAGGGGCTATACTCGGCCCAAACCTTAGGTTATTCTCGGAACCCAATATACAAGCATAAAAAAATACGATTGGCAGGCAGCGGGCATGGACAGGAGCGGGGACGGCGCCTTCGTCATCGCGTGGGCGCAGGTCGGGGTCGAGTTCGATCCGGGGGACGGCAGCGAGATAGTGGAAGGCATGGCGCTGCGCTGGCGCGGTCGGGCGCAACGCATGGACTGTCCGGGCTGCTGCCTGCATCGGCCACGCTGCGCGGCGCGCGGCGTGCGCGTTGGGCGGCGGCGCGTCGCACCGTCCGCCCCTCTGCTCAGACCGGGCGAGGAGCCCGAGTTGAGTGCGCCCTCCAACGGCTTCCTGCTCTCCGACGGGCAGCGGCGCTATGCCGTGATGCTGG
>PHEG01000145.1:0-1546 GCA_002842835.1 Alphaproteobacteria bacterium HGW-Alphaproteobacteria-2
GGATCGGGTGGCAAGGCCTGCGCGGCGCCGGAGGGCGGTGCGCTCGGGGCTTTTTGCCGTGCTCGGCCTGGCGCTCGTGGCACTGGTCGGGCTGGGCGCGGCACTGGCGCTGGTGCGGGGCACCCTGGCGGTGCCCGACTGGGCGCTGGGTCAGGCGGTGGCGCGGGTGAACGCCGGGCTGCCGCCCGGGGCGCGGCTCGACATCGCCTCGGCCTCGGTCGATTTTTCGCAAGGCCCGGCGGCACCGCGGCTGGTGGCGGACGGGCTGGTGCTCTCCGATGCTGCCGGGCGGCCGCAACTGTCGCTGCCGCGCGCCGAGGTGGTGCTTTCGGGTTCGGCACTGGCGCGCGGAACGATCGTGCCGCGCACGGTGCAGGTGACAGGCGCCGAATTGCTTATCGAGCGCGACGAGGAAGGGCGGCTTGCGCTGGTGCTGATCGACAGCACGGCGCCGCAAGTCGCCAGCCTTGGTGCGGCACTCGACATGCTTGAGCGCGCGCTGGCCGGGCCGCTGTTGGCCGATCTTGAAAGCCTCGAATTGCGCGGCCTGCGCGTCGGGTACGAGGACCGCAAGACGGGGCGGCGCTGGCGTTTCGGCGACGGCCGTCTGACGCTTCACTCGCACGGCGGCCAGGGCGGTGGGCTGCGCGCGGTGCTCGCGCTGACGTTGCAGAATCACGGACCGGGTCTGGCGACGCTGGCGCTGGAACTCGAGCGCGGTGCGGGTGCGCCGACCGGGCTGCGCCTGCGCATTGGCGGTCTGCCGGTGGCCGACGTTGCGCCGCTGGCACCGGGGCTTGCCTGGCTCGCGCAGATCGACGCGCAACTTTCCGGCACGATCGCGCTGGCGCTGGCGCCGGACGGCAGCATCGCCGCGCTCGACGGCAGGCTCGCGGCGGGTCCGGGGCGGTTGCCCCTGCCCGATGCGCTGGGCGTGGACGGTGGCTTTCGCGCGCTTAGCGCGGTCTTCCGCTATGAAACGGCGCGCGACCGGCTGGAGTTCGACAGCCTGGAGATTGATGCGCCTGCCATGCGTGCCCTGGTCTCGGGCCATGTTTTCCCGCTGAACGGTGGCGGTGCCGAGCCGCGGATCGTGCAGCTTGCGGTGGAGCGGCTGCGGCTGGCGCCCGAAGGCGTCTTCGCCGTGCCGGTGGAAATGGATGGCGGCGCGCTGGGCCTGCGCGTCACGCCGAAGCCGTTACACGTCGAGATTGGCAGCGCGGTGCTGACCGATGGCGGCACCGAGCTTCGGTTGCGCGGCAGCCTGGAAAAGACCGGCGAAGGCTGGCGCACGGCGCTCGACGCAGACATCCCGGCGATTTCCTACCCGCGACTGATGGGGCTGTGGCCCCTGACGCTGAAGCCCAAGACCCGCCGTTGGCTCGATAGCAACATCCTCGCCGCCGAGTTTTCGGGCGTCACTGCAGCGCTGCGCGGCGCGCCGGGTGGCAAGCTGGCATCGCACATGACCTTCGGCTTCTCGGGGCTCGAAGGGCATTTCATGCGCTCCATGCCGCCAATCACCGGCGGACAGGGCTATGGAGCG